>CADAHD010000103.1 GCA_902787595.1 uncultured Lachnospiraceae bacterium | reverse complement strand
CGCAACCTGAGTAACTTTGCTGTTGTCGTAGACAGTGACATTACCAAGTTCATTTAAAAGATCTACGCTTACATCGTTGCCTATCGTGCCGCGCTCGAGGATGACTATGTTCATTTTATGCATGCTCCTTAGAGTTTTTTATGATTATATGACTCCGGGCTGCGGCTTGCAAGATGGTTTTCATTTAAAGGGAAGTGTGATAAAATAATAAACTGCTATTGAAGCGATCAGAGGGAGGAGAACAATGAAGGCTAACAGATTATTAAGAGGAATGATGCTGTATCTGGGAACGGCTATGTGTATAGGGCTGTGCGGCTGTACGGATTCAGGAAACACTTCCAGAGGAACCATAGATGATGTAAGGGATGATGAGACGGCTGAGACCACGCCTGCCGATACGCCTGCGGCGCCGGATATCATAGATCCCAATATTGATGTTTATACGCAGGATCTGGATTATACCTCGGAAAAAGCTCTTATGGAATTTGTGAGCGGCGAGTGGTATCTGGCGGATAAAAAAAGCGGTAAAGATATCGGAGTACTTACCATAGGAACGGACGGAAGCTGCGAGTATATACGCATTGGCGGAAGTGAAGCATGTAAAGGAAGCTTTGGCTTTAAGCACGATTATTATAAGCGGACCGAAGGACTTGATCAGTATGAGATAACATTAAAAGATCTTCCGCAGGAGTATACAGAAGGAAAAAGCGTAATGCTCAGTGGATCGGATGGGTATTTTCATATAGCCCAGTCCGCAGGGCAGGATTATCTGTATCTGGAAGAAACAGGAAACGGCGGATCGGAACTGGTTTACTGTGTATTTAATGATCCGGCATCTGATGATTTTGTCACAAGATGGGTCTTTCACAGGGATAATGAAGTGACGGAAACAGCCGCTGTTCAGACCGGGAGACAGTTTTATGCAATGCTCTGGAACAACGATGGTAATGAACTGCTGCTGCAGGAGATGAATGAGGTAAGTTTTGAAACGGCCGGTGAGTATTCCGATTTCAAATATATGGGAGCCGTATTTGACGAAAGCGCCCATCCCGATGCGATACGCTATGAAAAAGCGGCCACGCCGGAATTGGGCATGGTTATGAATAAAGATATATATAATTCGTATTATCCCGGAAAGATCTATACCGTGATAACCGATGCAAACGGACAGGTTACGGAATTGGCTGATGTGAATGAGGCAGGTTACGGAGAGTATGAGCTTTATGCGCTTGAGCAGGATATATCCTATTCCGGTACCACATTTACCTGCAACGGAAGAAACTACAGCTTAGAAGAACTGGGCAATGTCGGAAATGCGATAGAGGATGTAACGACCTATGATGAATATGCCATAATACAGGCGCATATGAATCCTCATATCAGCGTATATACGATTTTTGATATGAGGATACCTCAGCCTGTAAGAACCGTCGCGGGCGGAGCGTTTCTTGTCGGAGATAATATCTGGGATTTCTTTTATTCGAATATGAATCAGGTATATGACGGTGACGATGAGCTTATCTGTGAAGTTGACGGAACGGAGATAGTAAATCTTTCTTTTACGGATGATGATCAGCATATTAAGGTCGAGTATTGGAAGGATGATTATACAACGGTTTATGAGGAGATCATAGACAGACCGGAAAATATAAATGCTCCCTGCTATGCTTATGCGGCATACAGACATTCCAGAAGATACGCTGACTGGGCAGAGCTTATGAAATATGCACCTGATGATGCGAAGCTTATGGTAATGGTCAATCCGACTGCAGGAATTTGGGAATTCATGCAGCCGATGCCGATGCCGCAGATGGACATGGGAACCGATACGATATATGTTATATCGCTGCAGGATGATATAGAGGTAAGCTTAGACGGTAAGGATAAGAGTGTTCTGGATAGAGGAGCAATGGCAGAATATCATACAGTGATCCCTGAAGGCATGGCTTCTGAATCCATATTAGGTGAGACGGCTGATGGCTATATTGCAGAATGGCCGGTAATGATAATAAGCGGAAAAGACAAAACCAGATGGATGTTTGTCAGATAAAAGGAGGCTTTTATGAAAAAAGGTAGCGGAGGCGCATTGTTTATTGTTCTTTTGCTGGCCAGTGTGGCAGTTATAATAATACTTGCGGTATGGTCTGCTAAGAAAGATGTTGACCAGGTTCAGAAGATAAAACAGACAGAGATCATACAGGAACAGAAGGCAGAGGAACTGGGAGGTGCCATGCAGGGCATAAAGGATGACATCGAGCAGGGATATCAGGACCTGGATGATCAGATAGGACAGTAGAGGCGATGTGGCATGAAAAATAAACTGCTTATCGTATTTGTATGCGCCGCCATGCTGACGGGCTGCAAGGATTCACAGGGGGCGACAAAAAGAGTCGCAAATACAGGTTCGAATGTAGATGCCGTTATACAGGCGCAGATAGAGAAAGCGAATGAAGAAAACGGCAGCGGGGATAAAGTAGTGATAGCTCCTCCGGAGCTCACCGTGATGGGACAGGAGGAAACTGTCGAAAGCACACCTACGCCTGCTGAAGAAGAGAAAGAGGAAGAAAACGTGGTTCTGAGTACCACGGAAGGAATTGACATCGATCTTACAACTCTTTCTTCCACGATGGTATATTCAGAAGTTTATAACATGATGTATTTACCCGAAAACTATGTTGGTAAGACCGTCAAGATGGAAGGTACATACAGTTTTATGCATGATGATGTGAGCGGCATGGATTATTATGCATGCATTATCCAGGACGCTACAGCCTGCTGTGCACAGGGCATAGAGTTCATACCCAATAATCCGGAGGCGTGCCCGGAAGAAGGCGGAACCGTTACGGTTGTGGGAGTTTTTGACACCTACATGGAAGGCGATCTCTTATTCTGTACTTTAAGAGGCGCAGAAGTTTTATAATACGACGGAGAGAATTGATGAGTAAGAAGAAGGATGCATCTGTCAGGCCTGTCGATGCCGATACGGAAGAGAGATATGAGTTTTGCTGGCCGGGAAAACGCAAATGCATGGAAGAAGCGCAGAGATCCTGTGATGCGGTAATGGAAGAAGATGAGAGCAGCGGACTCTTTTCCGATAAAACGGGGAATCTTTATATTGAGGGCGATAATCTGACCTCATTAAAACTGCTGGAGGCTGAATACGAAGGAAAGATAAAGATGATCTATATCGATCCGCCCTATAATACGGGCAGCGATCATATTTATATGGACCGCTTTACCGGAGGTGATAATACAGCAAAAGCCGGCAGCAGTTCAAGATCGCATGCTGCATGGTGTTCGATGATATATCCCAGACTTTATGTTGCACGCAGGCTCTTATCGGAAGACGGTGTGATATTTATTTCCATCGATGACAATGAAGAATTCAATTTAAAAAAGATATGCGAAGAGATCTTCGGAGAAGCGAACCGCGTAGGTGAGATCATCAGAAAGACCAAGTCAATGACTGCCGATGACGGCAGCGGTTTTAACCTGCAGCATGAATTGCTGCTTATATATGCAAAGGATAAGAGCAAACTGCGGCTTAAAGGCGAGAAAAAGGCTTTTGCAAATTATTCCAATCCCGATAACGATCCTAAAGGCGACTGGTGTGCCGGCGATCCCAGCGCAAGGAGCGGAGGGGCTACGACATATTTTGAAATAGAGAATCCGTATACTCATAAAAAAGACCTGCCGCCGTCCGGCAGGTACTGGGCTTTTTCAAAAGAGAGCCTGAAACGCTACATAGAAGAAGGCAAGATCAAATTCAAAGAGAAGTATCGTGAAGGTGAAAGGGGCTTTATCTTTAAAAGATACAGAGCGGATGCAAAGAGTCAGTACGAACCTGTTCACAGTCTGTTTGCTGTAGAAAATGAATTCATGAATCAGGCAGCTACGACCGAGCTGCGAAAGATATTCGGCAGTGATGTTTTCAGTTATCCAAAGCCTGTAGCATATATACAAAAACTGGTGCAGTTCTGCACGGGCGAAGGTGATATGGTACTCGATTTCTTTTCCGGAAGCGCGACTACTGCGCAGGCGGTAATGGAACAGGTGGCTGAAGACGGGCTCAAAAGAAACTTTATCATGGTGCAGCTGCCCGAAGAAGTTGATAAGAAAAGAGATGCTTATAAAGCAGGGTTCAGGACTCTCTGCGATGTAGGCAGGGAAAGGATAAGACTGGTAGCCGGACGCCTGAAGGATAAGGCAGACTGCGGTTTCAGATCGTATGTGATAAAAGAAAACGAGAAAAAATAAAAAAGTTCTTGACAAATCTTTTTACAGGGTCTATTTTATTTTACATAATTTGATATTGCAAACGAACGAAGGCGTTCCGAGATGATCGGAGCGCCTTCTTTTGTATGCGCGGAAACAAAGAAGATAAGAAAAGCCGCAAACAGCGGACCGCGTGTGGGATACAAAAAATATAAATGTATCCTGCCTGCAAAAAAAACGAGAGGAGGAAGGAAAGGATCATGAGTGAGAATTTCAATGTGGAGGAGATGTTTGGAAAGAACGTATTCACCATCGAGAAAATGCGTGTGCTGCTTCCCAGAGCCGTATACAAGGAAGTACGCAAGGTGATGGCAGAGGGCGGTGAACTTTCACGCACATCTGCAGATGTAGTTGCAAAGGCAATGAAGGATTGGGCTGTGGAGCAGGGGGCTACACATTACACTCACTGGTTCCAGCCGCTTACCGGTATAACCGCAGAGAAGCACGATTCATTCGTGACACATCCGGATGAGGAAGGCAGGATGCTGCTTGAGTTCTCAGGCAAGGAGCTGATCAAGGGCGAGCCCGATGCATCTTCTTTCCCTTCAGGCGGACTGCGTGCAACCTTTGAGGCAAGAGGATATACCGCATGGGATATCACCTCACCCGCGTTCATCAAAGAGGACGCAACCGGAAAGATCCTCTGCATACCTACAGCATTCTGTTCATACACAGGCGAGGCTCTTGATAAGAAAACTCCCCTGCTCAGATCTGAGGAAGCTGTAAGCCAGCAGGCACTTCGTATAGTAAAGCTTTTCGGAAATACAACGGCAAAGAAAGTTACCGCATCAGTCGGACTTGAGCAGGAATACTTCCTGGTAGACCGCGAGAAATATTTAAAGAGAGAAGACCTCATCTTTGCAGGACGCACACTTTTCGGAGCACCCGCTCCCAAGGGCCAGGAACTTGAGGATCATTACTTCGGAGCTATACGTGAGCGCATCGGTGCTTACATGAAGGATCTGAACATCGAGCTCTGGAAACTGGGTGTAACCGCAAAGACACAGCATAACGAAGTGGCACCTGCGCAGCATGAGCTGGCTCCCATTTATGAAGATGATAACGTGGCAGTCGATCACAATCAGCTGGTAATGGAGACCATGAAGAAAGTTGCAGGACGTCACGGACTTACCTGCCTGCTTCATGAGAAACCTTTTGCAGGAGTTAACGGTTCCGGTAAGCATGATAACTGGTCACTGATCACAGATAACGGCGTAAACCTTCTGGATCCCGGTCTTACACCGAATGATAACATACAGTTCCTTCTGGTTCTGGCCTGCCTGATAAAAGCAGTTGATGAGCATGCAGATCTGCTCCGTCAGTCGGCAGCGGATGTAGGTAACGATCACCGCTTGGGAGCAAACGAAGCGCCTCCCGCAATCATATCGATGTTCCTTGGCGATCAGCTGCAGGATGTGGTAGAGCAGCTGGTATCTACCGGAACCGCAAAGAAGTCAAAGAAGAGCGGAAAGCTCGAGACCGGCGTTTCCACACTGCCCGATCTGGATAAGGATGCTACAGACCGTAACCGTACTTCACCTTTTGCGTTCACCGGTAACAAGTTTGAATTCCGTATGGTAGGTTCAAACGATTCCGTAGCAGGACCTAACACAGTGCTTAACGCCATCGCTGCAGAAGCTTTCTGTGAAGCTGCTGACAGACTTGAGAAAGCAAAGAACTTTGATAAAGAAGTACATGATATCATCAAAGAGTACATGACCGATCATCAGAGGATAATCTTTAACGGTGACGGATATTCACAGGCATGGGTTGAGGAAGCAGAGCGCAGAGGACTTCCCAACATCCGTTCAATGGTAGAAGCTGTTGATGCGCTGCTTTCAAAGAAGAGTGTTAAGATGTTTGAGAAATTCAAGATCTTTACCAAGGCAGAGCTTCAGTCCAGAGCAGAGGTTACTTATGAGACCTATGCAAAGACCATAAATATCGAAGCGCTTACCATGATCGATATGTCAAAGAAACAGATCATACCCGCAGTTATGACCTACAGCGGCAAGCTGGCAGAGAATGTGCTCAAGATCAAAGAAGCAGGCGGAGACGAAAGCGTGGTAAAAGAAAGCTTAAAGAGTGTAACCGCTAAGCTGGGTGAGATGAAGGCCGCTTTGGATAAGCTGGAGAAAGATCTGGCTAAGGCATCTTCTATATCAGAAGAGAAGAAGCTGGCATTCTTCTATAAGGATACGATCTTTACGGATATGAGCGCATTAAGAGCTCCTGCCGATGAGCTGGAGATGATGGTAGACAAAAAGGTTTGGCCTATACCTACATACGGCGATATGCTGTTTGAAGTATAAGGAAAAGTGAAGGTGGCCCGCAAGGCCGGATGAGGTGTGATAAATAAGTGACAAAGGCGTCACGAAGAGGCTAAAGCTCTCTTTGTGATGCCTTTTTTACGCACAGGGCCGGCGTCGGGAAAAATAAGTACAATAAATACACACACAGAGAGGAGTAATACGGAAATGGAAGAAAGTCAGCAGGGTTTATACAGAAAGGAATTTGAGCATGACAACTGCGGTATAGGTGCCGTGGTTGATATCAAAGGAAAGAAATCTCATGCTACCGTAGAAAATGCATTAAGGATAGTAGAAAATCTGGAACACCGCGCCGGTAAGGATGCAGAAGGAAAAACCGGTGACGGTGTTGGTATACTTTTGCAGATATCGCATAAGTTCTTTAAAAAACACAGTGGTCTGGAACTTGGAGATGAAAGAGACTACGGTATAGCGCAGCTTTTTATGCCTCAAACGGAGCTTAAACGCGCCCAGGCTAAGAAGATGTTTGAAGTTATAATCGAGAAAGAGGGGCTTAAGTTAATAGGCTGGAGAGAAGTGCCCTCCTGTCCGGAAGTACTGGGACAGAGAGCACTTGACTGTATGCCTCATATCATGCAGGCATTTATCGAGAGGCCTGAAGATGTAGAGAGGGGCCTTGCCTTTGACAGGAAGCTTTATATAGCAAGAAGAGAATTTGAACAGAGTAATGACAATACCTATGTAGTATCAATGAGCAGCAGGACCATAGTTTATAAAGGTATGTTCCTTGTCGGACAGCTGCGTACTTTCTTTAAGGATCTGCAGGATAAGGATTACGAATCTGCGATCGCAGTGGTACATTCACGTTTCTCAACCAACACAAATCCCAGTTGGGAGAGAGCTCATCCCAACCGTTTCATAGTACATAACGGAGAGATAAATACTATTCACGGCAATGCGGATAAGATGCTGGCGCGTGAAGAAAACATGGACAGCGAGTTCTTAAAAGAGGATCTGCATAAGGTCCTTCCCGTGGTTAACCGTGACGGATCCGATTCTTCAATGCTTGATAACACCTTGGAGTTTCTGG
>CADAHD010000102.1 GCA_902787595.1 uncultured Lachnospiraceae bacterium | reverse complement strand
ACGTAAAACGGGGCATAGCCGTTATGACACATGGCCACGCGGCTGCCGTTTACATCAACGCTCGCATTCATCATGACTCCGTCAAACTTAAGTCCCACCGAATCATTTTCCCATTCCTTCGGGAAAAGGACATATTTGGTGTAACTAAAAAGCCCTCCGCAAAAATATCCCGAATCAACTCCCGCAGGAGCATCCGGCGAAACGCCCGTTCCTATCATGCCGTCATGCGGCAGATCAACCTCTGTTCCCGGATCAGCCTCCAGCATGGTAATAGAATCCAGATAACCTCTCCTGAATGTCCATTTCTCATCAAGCGCTGTGATCTTCATACACTCCTCCTTTATACTTTACAAATCTTTTAAATAGAATCTGTTCATTGTACTGTGCACTACTTCCGCAGGCCTGTCTATCAGAATATAAGCGCTCTTTTCGTATATATGAATGGCAGCTTTTAAATTATCATGCGTTTCAAGATAAGAGCGTTTAAATCCCGCTTTGCGCATCTCAGTCTCAATGAAGTCAAGCATCTCATATCCAAGCCCCGCTCCCTGCATGCTCTCATCAAGGTATAGTTTTTGCAGCTCGGCGGTATCCTTCATAAATAATAGCCTCGCAAATCCCACACCGCCGATAAGCTTCCCGTTTTTATCATCAATAACATAATAAGCACAGTCTTTTCCGCTGTATACATCGCTCAGATGATCCAGCCCCTCATCAAAATACACCGTCCCCGGGATATCTAAGGCATAAGCCTTAAGCGTCTTTCTGATAAGCTCTGCTATAGCTGCATTATCCTTTTGTTCTATTGGTCTGAAATTGAAATCGCCCATGAGCATGCAATCTCCCGATAATATTTTTTGCAGATTAAGATAAAACCGAAAGCTTTGTAAAACGTACTACACTTTTAATACTCTGTCAAGCTTACAGGACTCTGCCGTTTAGGGCACGAAAAAAGCGACCCCCTCATCGGCCGCTTTTTCCCTGCGCATCTCTGCGCCATAATATAATACAACTCCCCCGTATTATCCTTTTACAGCACCTGCGGTAAGACCTTCAACGATCTGGTTAGCAAAGATACAGTAAACTATGATCGTAGGTATGACCGCTATTACAATACCTGCAAACATCTGCGTATAGTTTGTACTGTGAGGTCCGACGAATTTCGTCAGTGACACAGGCAGGGTCTTCTTCATATCGTCCGAAATGAACACCATTGCAAAGAGCAGTTCATTCCAGTTATTAACGAAGGACATAAGTCCGGTAACCATGAAACCTGTCTTAGCCATCGGAAGACCTACTGTAACAAACAATCTGGGAACGGAGCATCCGTCGATGACCGCGGCTTCGAACAGCTCGTTTGGTATGCTTTCAAAGAAGCCGGACATAATATAGATTGTGATGGGCAGTGAAAATGCCGTATACGGAATGATCAGACCCACCAGTGAATCGGTCAGATGCCAGGATGCGAACTGAGTGTATAATGAGAAAAGCACGCAGTGGATAGGGATCATCATACCGATCATGAAATATGTCAGCACAAGCTTTGAATACTTCCAGCGCAGCTTGGCAATTGAAAACGCTGCCATCGAACCTACGATCAGCGAAACAAGCAATGTCGCTGTAGATACGATAAATGAGTTGAGCGTTGCCCTGCCCAGACGTCCCTTTGTCCATGCGAAAATGAAGTTATCTGCCAATGATGAGAAATCCGTCGGCAATGCCCAGGGGCTGCTCTTGAAATCAGCATTGGGCTTCATTGCGGACATGATTATCCACAGCAGCGGCAGGATGTATACCAGAACCAGAATACCAAGGATAACATAGATGACTATCCTGATGATCTGACTCTGTTTTTTGTTTTTTTCTGTTAAACTGTTATCAACATCGATCTGCATATCAGGATCCCCCTTAAATATCACTTTCTGTCTTTACGAACTTATTGATCAGGAATGTAACGATCAGACACATGATCAAAAGCACAACACCGATTGCACAGGCATATCCGTATTTACTGTATCTGAGACCCTGATCATAAAGCACGGTTGCCAGCACGTGTGCTTTACCGCCCTTTCCTCTCATTGCCTCAGGGATCATACTGAAGATAAGGTCGAAGAATTTAAGCGAACCGATAGCATTCAAACTCATTGCTGTAGCAACCATGGGCTTGATAAGCGGCAGTGTGATCTTGAAAAACGCCTGGGTCTTGGAACAACCGTCTATAGCTGCTGCCTCATATATATCGTTGCTGATGCCGGAGATCTGCGCCATATAAAGCATCATAGACTGACCAACATACTGCCACAAAGCAACAAAGGAGATAACGATTATAGGCAGGATGATAAATCCACTTGTATCTGCAAGCCAAAGGGTACCCTGATCAGCTCTCTCTATCCATCCCAATGATTCTGCTATTTTGTTAATACCATACTTAGGGCTGAATATGAAATACCACATAAGACCTAATGCTGCCGAGCTGAGTACGCAGGGCAGATAATAAACATTCTTAAAGAAATCGCGACCTTTCTTGATATTCGTGAGCAGCGCCGCAAGTATCAGACCGAAGAGCAGCTGTGTCACGCAGGAAAAGATCATAAAAAATATCGAGTTCTTAAATGCCGTTTTCATATCGGCATCTTCCGTGAACATCGTTATATAATTCTTTAACCCGACAAATTCAGGTGTCAGACCTATCTTGTAATCACAAAGTGAATAATAAAATGCTGTTATGATCGGTACTATCAATACAGCAGTAAACAAAATGAAGGCCGGAGCCAAAAACAATATGATATTGCTTTTCTTCCTTAAAAGCTTATCCATAATTCCCCCTTATCAGAGATGTCAGCACCCGCGGGTGCGAGTGCTGACACAAGATAATCTTACTACTTTTTTAAATCCTATTTCCAAACGTTTGACTCGTAGTACTCCTGGATGGGCTTAAGTCCTTCTGCAGGATCAGCGCCCTTGAAGATCTCTACGAAGCAGCTATCGAAGGTAGCACCTGCCTCGGTATCAGCCAGAGACTCGTTGTAGAAACCGAAGGTAGCGCTTGCATTCTTGAATACGTCCATAACGTAGGACAGCTCAGGGGGAGCAACGCTCTCATCATACTGAACCTTGGTTACAGGGATCTTACCACCTTTTTCAGCGGTATACTTCTGAGCGGTATCATCTACGAAGTACTTGATCAGCTGGATAGCTGCGTCCTTATTCTTGCTGCTTGAGCTCATTGCAAGAGAGTCAGACTTAGCGATCACACGGTTAGGATCTGCGGAAGAACCGTCAACAGCGGGGAATGCGAACACACCAACCTTGTCAGCGAAACCTTCTGCACAGTTACCATTGATCTGGCCGATAGCCCATGAACCCTGGATCAGGATTGCAGCATCGCCATCATAGAAAGCTGCGGTAGCGATATCGTTGTCATCAGATACAGCGGTAGGCTGGAAGTACTGGGACAGCTCCTGGATCTGCTTGCCGGCGTTGATAACCTTAGCATCCATCCAGTCGGTCTTGTGATCCTTAACATCCTGAAGGTTCAGGCCGTTACGATCGCAGAGATAACCTGCTACCATTGACAGACACCATGCGGTACCTGCAGAAATTGTTATAGGGGTGTAACCCTTTGCCTGAAGCTTCTTGCAGGCATCGATCAGCTCGCTGTAGGTCTTGGGTACTGCTGCGCCTGCATCTGCGAACATCTCGGTGTTGTAGAATACGCAAGCTGCTGCGATGTTAAGAGGTACAGCATAGATACCTGCGCCGTCCTTAGCTTCTGCGCCATAGGTGCCGCCTGCAAATACAGCGTCAGATGTGAAGGTGTCTTTCCAGCCGTCTTTGTTAAGATAATCATCAAGTTTAGCTGCGGTTCCGGGAAGAACATAATCATTCAGGTTAGGACCGGGTGATACGATGAATACATCGGGAGTATTGCCTGCAGCAACCTCTGCATTCAGCTTGGTGTAGTACTCTTCAAGGTTAGTAGATATAACCCTGCAATGATACTGACCTTTGAAGTCCTCGTTGAAACGATCAACAGACTGCTTGTAGCCCTGGGTGATAAGGTCTGAAGAAGCCTCAAGATCATCCCATACCATGAAGGTGATCTCCTGCTCACCGCCGGTAGCCCCACCGGTAGTGCCTGCTGCGCCGGTATCGCCGGTACAACCTGCCAGCATGCTTACTGACATAGCAGCTGTTAATGCAAGTGACAAAATTTTCTTTTTCATCTTTTTCCTCCTTATAGAATTATAATGGAATTGTTGCGGTCATTTCACACATGAAATGTGCCCGACCATATGCACATTTTAAAATAGTATTCTGTAAGATTAAACCGAGAAATTTGCTATTCATACCCGATAAATTTAAAAACATATAAAAAATGTCCCTCGCCTCACAAAAGGGAGAGACATTTTTGTACAATATTACCAAATTGACTGTTATACTCCGAAAAAGCTGCGGGTATTTGAAAGCAGGATCTGTCTCAGTTCCTCCTCATCCATGCCCTTTACATCTGCCAGTTTACCGACTACATATACTATATTCTCCGATACATTGGGATTTTTCAGTCCTTTTATCCCACGTGGAAGAAGATATGGTCCGTCGGTCTCCGCCATCAGCCGCTCCGGCGGTATGATATCCAGCGCATCCAGCAGCTGCTGATTGCGTCTGTCATCACATACCCAGCCTGTAATGCCTATCATGCAGCCCAGTTTAAGATACTTAAGCGCTGCCGCCTTACTTCCCGTAAAGCAATGTACCACCGCTCTTTTGCATATGTCCCTGTGCTTTCCAAGTATATCCGCAAAATCCTCCGTGGCTTCCCTCTCATGCAGAAAAAGCGGCAGCCCCAGCTCTTCGGCCAGTTTTATCTGTTCTTCGAACACATACAGCTGCTTTTCCTTAGGTGAAAACATCCTGTCATAATCCAGTCCGCATTCGCCCACAGCCACCATATTCGCAGAGCTTTTCAGCATCTTTCGCTGTTTTCCCGCAGTAGTGTCATTCCAGCTTTTGGCATCATGGGGATGCACTCCGGCAGTTGCATATATTCCTTCCCTGCCTTGTACATATTCGGAAGCCCTTCGCGAACTGCGCTCGGAGCTGCCCGTTATGATGATCCCCACTTCCTTCTCTGCAGCGCGCCTGACAGTTTCATCTTCCCTGCCCGCAAACTGCTCGCTGAAGAGATTTAAACCTATATCGATATATTTATACATGATTACTTTAACGTTACTTCCTTCTTAGCTCTTATATCCGCGCTGGAACTGCCTACATAGATCACCATGGCGCCCTTCATCTTTTTCCATGAAGCACTCTCTATGTCAAAGTGTGAGAAATCCTTATCATTTAAGCTGAATTTCACTATCTTTGTCTCTCCGGGCTTAAGCTCTGTCTTCTCAAAGCCCTTAAGCTCTTTAAGCGGATTATCTTCCGAAACTTTTTTCTCTCCTACATAAAGCTGCACTACTTCCTTCGCCGTTGCAATGCCGGTATTGGTGACCTTCACCGATACCACATACCCCTTATCGGCTTTCTTAACTTCCATGCCGCTGTATTTAAAGTCAACATAGGAGAGGCCGTGTCCGAAAGGAAACTGTACAGGCACCCCGAATTTCTCATAATAACGGTAACCGACAAATACGCCCTCTTTATAAGTCTCGGTCAGTCTGCAGCCTTTGATCTTTTTCTGCTGCGCAGCCGTGATCTTCTTGCCGGGATAATCGCCGAATTTAACCACGGGAGTATCCTCATAGTGAACAGGCATTGTCTCTGCCAGTTTTCCCGAAGGACAGATCTGTCCGCTCAAAACTTCCGCAAGGGCAGTGCCGCCTTCCATTCCGTTATAGCTCATCCAGACTATAGCCTTTGCCTTATCCTTCCACGCACTCATATCCACAGGGCTTCCGGCTATCATAACGACTATGGCGTTGGGGTTCACATCGAGCACGGCGTTGATCAGCGCATCCTGCTCATAAGGCAGTTTCATATCCTTGCGGTCGGCGCCTTCCACATCAAAGTCGTGATCCAGGCCGCCGAAAATGATAACATCATCATACTCTGCCGCAAGTTTAACGGCTTCTTCGCGGTATGCTTTTATCTTCTTCTTTGCCTCTGCCTTGCGTTTCTTATCATCACGTTTTTCAACATCGGCGCTGAAGCTCTCGGTAATGCTGTGCTCCTGCCAGTTGGCCTCCTCACGGAACTTCTTGGGCACATAATAGCCGGGCACATACTTAACCTGTGTATTTCCGCCGTATTCGCGCGCGATGCCCAGCAAAGGAGTTATCTCATACAGCGCCTTGATCTCTGCGCTTCCGCCTCCGTTTGCATGCATCCTGTTGGCATCATCGCCTATCACCAGTATCTTCTTTGTAGTCGAAGGTTTAAGAGGCAGGCGTTTCTTTTCGTTCTTAAGAAGGATCACCGCTTCCCTTGCAACATCCAGCGCATGCTGCGCCATAACGCGTCCTGCATAATAACCCGGATCACGATCCTCGCAGGGAACAGCCTTGGCCTTAAGCTTTCCATTCTTTGCTTCGTTTATCTCTATCTCGATCTTGCGCACACGCAGAAGCAGACGGAGTATGTTGCGTACCTTCTTATCTATCTCCTCAACGGGCACCTCTCCGCTCTCAACCATTTTCTTGAGAGGATTACCCATATAGTATTCATCAAAATTGTCAAAGATACCCATCTCGATATCCAGGCCGCTCATGCCGGAATTTTTGGTATCATAATTTGCACTCCAGTCGCTGAATACGCAGCCGTCATATTTCCACTCGTTGCGAAGTATGCCGGTCAGGAACTTTACGCTCTCGCTTCCGTGCTCTTCGCGTATCAGGTTATATGAGCCCATAAGGCTCCAGCTCTTTGCGCGTTTGACGGCAGCTTCAAAGCCGGGCAGATATATCTCTCTCAAAGTCCTTTCGTCCAGCTCCACATTCACGCCGTGGCGGTCCCATTCCTGATTGTTGCAAAGGAAATGCTTAACGCAGGCGCTCACATCGTTTTCCTGCACGCCCTGTATCAGGGGAACAACCATTTCCGCCACCAGGTACGGATCCTCGCTTAAATACTCAAAATTACGGCCGCACAGAGGATTACGCTTGATATTTATGCCCGGAGCCAGTATAACGTCTTTGCCGCGGCCCCTTGCTTCGCGCCCCAGAGTCATGCCGCTGTCATGGGCCAGCGCCCTGTTCCAGGTAGCTGCTATGGCGGAATTACTGGGAAGATAGCTCACATAATCCGCACTGCTGCCTATCACATACCATTTGTCATCATAAAAATCATTCCTTACTCCGCAGGGCCCGTCAGAACTCACAACTCCGGGTATCCCCAGTCTTTCCACGCCGCCGCTCTTAAAAAAGCCTGCACCATGGATCATGCGGATCTTTTCGTCAAGCGTAAGTTCATTAAGCAGCGCCTCGATTGCAGCATTGATCTCTTTCTTTTTTTCTCTCAAAATTTAACCCTCCTGAGTTTTTTGTTTTCTCCCCCATTTATTAAAAAGACCCCCGGGTATAAAACCCGGAGGATCTTCTTATAAACACAGATCAATAGTTGGACTTAACATTTCCTGTAGACATGATATAGGTATTTCTGTATGTCCACTTATTAATGCGGCAGACACCCCATGCACTGTAAATACC
>CADAHD010000101.1 GCA_902787595.1 uncultured Lachnospiraceae bacterium | reverse complement strand
GCGCAAAGCCGGTGTTTTCAAGCGCTCCGGCCATATTCTTCTGACGGTAAAGATAATAGGGCCGCATATCACGAGCTGCTGCAGTATCTGAAGCGATCTTCATCGCGCGCTCATAATCCACGCCGCTTATAGCTCCGTGCTGCGCTATCCACTCTTTCATCCTTGATGCGCGCTTAATGGCCAGCGAATGGACCGTCAGCGAATCCGGTGCCAGTTCACGTACGCACTTAAGTGTATGCTCAACATCATTAAGATCCTCCCCCGGAAGCCCCAGTATCAGATCCATGTTTATATTGTCAAAGCCTTCTGCCCTGGCCTGTGCAAAAGCATCGTAAAGCTGCGCCACGCTGTGTCTGCGGCCAATCAGCTCTAAGGTCTCATCTTTAAAGGTCTGCGGATTTACTGAGATACGGCTCACCTTATGATCTTTCATAACGGCAAACTTACCGGCATTAAGACTGTCCGGCCGGCCGGCTTCCACCGTGAATTCCTTAACCTTATCCATAGGCACATTCTCTTCGATCATGTCCACTAAAACGCCCAGCTCATCCGCTGATAATGCTGTGGGCGTTCCTCCGCCTATGTATATGGTGTCCGGCCCTTCGCCCTTCATGATGCTCCTCATGGCCTCTAATTCCATGCGTATACACTCAAGATACTCAGATACGTATTTCTGATATGCGCCTATCGCATATGCTAAAAACGAGCAATACAGACATCTTGATGGGCAGAACGGGATGCCTATATACAGACTGTATCCTCTGCCCCTGTGCGGTTCCAAAAGAGAATCTTCCAGCCGCGCTATCTTCAGCCCCAGAGCCGCCTTTTCTTCAGAAACCCTGTAGTTATCATACATATAACGGATCACGCCTTCGTCCGAAAGGCCCTGTTCCTTTGCCGTGCCCATGATGAGCTTGGTAGGCCTCACACCGGTAAGACCGCCCCAGGGAAGGGTACGTCCGCTCATGTCTGCCAGACTGTCGTAAAAGAAACGCTTAAGCTCCCATTTGACTTCTCTCTCATCCGGAGAAGACGGTCTGAAAACATATTCCTTATCAGAGTCAAACACATCACCCGCAAAAAAAAGCATCGACACGCTGCTGTCATCATTCTGATGCACATGCAGTTCATCCATGCTTTCCATTGCTTTTTCGGCTATGCACTGCTTACTTTCAACTCCCGGATAAAATGATGTGAGCAGCGCATAGACATCATATTCAAAAGATTCCAGATTGTAACTGAGTATCATCACCTTATCCCGTGGAATTTCTGTCAACGTCGATCACACTGGGGATCTGGCGTATCTTTTCCACTATCCTGTCAAATTCTTCACGTCCCGCAGTCTCAAAACTCATGGACAGTGTAGCTTCTCCCTGCTTATTAACCTTAACATTGACCGAGAGAATATCAATATTCTTCTCTGTCATAGTGCGCGATATATCTGCCAGAAGGCCGGACCGGTTGGTGGCATAGATATTGATCTCAACAGTATACTTTCCGCCTTCAGCCATCGCATCAGCTTCCCATTCCGCTTCGATAAGTCTTTCCCTTTCGATATCAGGCAGCACCACCACATTATTGCAATCAGTCCTGTGGATGGTAACGCCCTTTCCTCTGGTGATAAAGCCGACTATCTCGTCGCCGGGCAGAGGATTACAGCACTTGGGGAAACGGACCGCAACATTTGTAAGGCCTTTTATAACAATGCCGGAACCTTTTCCTTTGTGCACATAAGTATGCACCGGTCTTACAACTGCAGCATTCTTGTTGATCTCTTCAATAACTTCTTCGTTGGTCTGGATCTTTTTATGATCGGCATCATAAAGCTCCTGCAGCTTATTGATGATCTGACCTTCTTTAAGAGCTCCGTGCCCGATAGCTGCCAGCAGATTATCCCAGTCTTTGAAACCGTATTTCTTAAGCAGCGCATCCAGATACGCCTGTTTGCTGAGCTGCTGCTGGTCTATGCCTTTTGCCTTGCAATAAGTGATCAGAAGCTCACGCCCTCTGACTATATTATCGTCCTTAAGCTCGCTCTTAAACCACTGGTTTATCTTGCTGCGCGCTGTAGATGATTTGACAAGGGGCAGCCAGTCGCGGCTGGGTCCCTTGGAATTCTGACTGGTGATTATCTCGATGCAGTCACCGTTCTGGATCTCGTAGTTTATGGGAACCAGCTTGCCGTTGACTCTGGCGCCTATCATCTTATTGCCAACAGCCGAATGAATGCTGTACGCAAAATCAATGGGCGTAGACCCTGCCGGAAGATTCTTAACATCGCCTGTGGGCGTAAAACAATACACACTGTCCGAAAACAGATCAAGATCCTCTTTTAAGAGGTTCATGAATTCCTTGTTATCCGACATGTCACGCTGCCACTCAAGTATCTGTCGCAGCCACGCCAGCTTCTCTTCTTCCTGAAGCTCGGGCTTCTTGCCATCCGATGCTTCCTTGTACTTCCAGTGAGCGGCAATACCGTATTCAGCGGTACGGTGCATCTCAAAAGTACGTATCTGAATTTCAAAAGGAACACCGTTCTGACCTATCAGGGTAGTATGCAGTGACTGATACATATTCTCCTTAGGTACGGCGATGTAATCTTTAAAACGCCCGGGAATGGGCTTGTATATCTCATGAATAACGCCCAGTGCGGCATAGCAATCCTTAACAGAGGCCACGATTATACGGACCGCGAACAGGTCATAGATCTGGTCCAGATCCTTGTTCTGGTTCTTCATCTTCTTGTATATGCTGAAGAAGTGCTTTACACGGCCGTCTATCTTTGCTTCTATGCCTGCATCCTTTATATGCTTGCGCACTTCATCGACTATATCCTGGACATACTGTTCACGCACGCTCTTGCGCTCTGCTATCTGCTTTGACAGATCTTCATAAGCCGCAGGTTCGAGATACTTAAGGCACAGATCCTCAAGTTCTACTTTGATCTTTGAAATACCCAGCCTCTGCGCTATGGGCGCATAAATATCTATTGTCTCCCTGGCCTTTTCCTGCTGCTTTTCCGGACGCGTATGTCCAAGTGTACGCATATTATGCAGCCTGTCGGCCAGTTTTATCATAATAACGCGGATGTCCTTTGCCATTGCCAGGAACATCTTTCTTAAATTCTCCGCCTGCAGATCCAGCTTATCCGTTGAATATTGTATCTGTGACAGCTTGGTCACTCCGTCGACCAAAAGAGCCACATCAGCGCCAAACTCTTCCTTAAGCTCATCGATGGTCATGACCGTATCTTCCACGACATCATGCAGAAGGCCTGCCGCTATGGTCTCTTTATCCATTTCCATATCAGCAAGTATAATGGCCACACACAGAGGGTGGATTATATAAGGCTCTCCGGATTTGCGGAGCTGGTCTTTATGGAACTGTCTGGCAGTATCATAAGCCTTTTCTATAAGTGAGATATCATCCGAAGGGTGGTATCTCATAACGCGCTTGATAAGCTCTTCGTACAGAACTTCCGGCGCCTGGAACTCGGCTATGTCTTCGATGCGTCCGTTATCGATGACAACCGCAACATGCTCATCCGTAACATCGGGAGTGGACTCATCTGCAGCGGGCACTTCCTGGGAATTTATGCCAAGCGGCGCCGTAACCGTGATACGCTCCAGCAGCTTCTTTTTGTCACCTTCTTCGACATGCGCGCTGATGCCGGAAACATCGGAAGCTTCCACGCCCGAATTCATGTTTTCTTCTATTATGCTGTCCAGATCTTTATTATCATCTGCCATGTCTGCTTCCTCCTTTCCCGCTTATTTTTACGGCCCGGCGACGAACGCTCAGCCCGGACATTTTATTCTCCTTCGTAACTGACTGCACTCACCAGTTTGTATGCAGAGATCTTCTCACGGCCTTTAAGATCGGGAAGCTCGATCAGCACGCATACGCCGCTGACTTCTCCTCCCAGCTTTTCCACCAGTTTGATCATGGCCTCGGTGGTGCCGCCCGTTGCGATCAGATCGTCAACGATAAGAACTTTTGCGCCCTTCTCAAAGCTGTCGACATGCATCTCTATCTCGGTACTGCCGTACTCCAGATCATAACTCTGTGATATCGTCTTAAAAGGCAGCTTGCCCTTCTTTCTTATCAATACAAAGGGCTTGTGCAGATTGTACGCCATAGGCGCTCCAAAGATAAAGCCTCTGGATTCCGCTCCGCAGATAACATCAAAATCCATATCTTTAACAAGATCGCACATGGTGTCAACAGCCAGCTTAAGGCCGTCCGCATTCTGGATCATCGTGGTAATATCCCTGAACTGTACCCCGGGTTGAGGAAAATCGGGGATCGTGCGTATGTAATCTTTGATATTTTTCATGGCGCCCTCCGTGCTAATAAAATGATTATGATATTATATCACATCCAACGGAGATTTCAAATCTAAATTGATATGGGGGAAGCAGCCTGGGAGCAGAGGCGCGATGCGATTAGCGCATCGATAGGCTGCACAGTAGATTCGGATTGCAAAGCAATCCTCATTACCTGTGAGCAGAGGCGCTTCGCGCCTTGCCCACAGGGGAAAAGCAAATCAAAAAACAGCCGGATGAGCAAGCTCCTCCGGCCGTCTTTAGATTTACTTTTCCCTACTGTGCTGACTTTTTAATACATCCCCGGTGCACCGGCTCCTGCGGGCATTGCAGGGGTGTCTTCCTTGATGTTTGCAACTACGGACTCGGTTGTCAGCAGTGTGCTTGCTACGGAAGTAGCATTCTGCAGAGCTGATCTGGTAACCTTAGCAGGATCAAGGATTCCTGCTGCTATCATATCAACATACTCTTCCTTAAGAGCATCAAAGCCGATACCGGGCTTGGACTCGCGTACCTTATTGATGATCACGCTGCCCTCAAGGCCTGCATTACCTGCAATGTGTGCCAGAGGAGCTTCCAGAGCCTTAAGCACGATGTTCGCACCGGTCTTTACATCTCCCTCAAGAGTATCAGCCAGCTTTGCAACCTGCTTTGCAGCATGGATATATGCTGATCCGCCGCCTGCTATAACGCCTTCTTCTACTGCAGCACGGGTAGCTGCCAGAGCATCTTCCATACGGAGCTTTGCTTCCTTCATCTCGGTCTCGGTAGCTGCACCTACGCGGATAACAGCAACGCCGCCGGAGAGTTTTGCAAGTCTTTCCTGAAGTTTTTCCTTATCGAAATCAGAGGTGGTCTCCTCGATCTGGTGCTGGATCTGAGCCACACGATCCTTGATCGCTTTTGACTTGCCGGCACCGTCTACGATCACGGTGTTCTCCTTCTGTACCTTTACGCTCTTTGCGCGGCCCAGCTGCTCCAGAGTGGTCTCTTTCAGATCCAGACCCAGCTCCTCGCTGATCACTTCGCCGCCGGTAAGGATAGCGATATCCTTAAGCATTTCTTTTCTTCTGTCGCCATAGCCTGGTGCCTTAACAGCTACTACATTGAAAGTACCACGCAGCTTATTAACGATCAGAGTGGTCAGGGCCTCACCCTCTACATCTTCAGCGATGATGAGCAGTCTCTTGCCGGACTGTACGATCTGCTCAAGCAGAGGCAGGATGTCCTGGATATTGCTGATCTTCTTATCGGTGATCAGAATATAGGGATCTTCAAGAACTGCTTCCATCTTATCCATATCGGTTGCCATATATGCGGAGATATAACCACGGTCGAACTGCATACCTTCTACCAGCTCCAGTTCGGTCTGCATGGTCTTGGATTCCTCGATGGTGATAACACCGTTATTGGAAACCTTCTCCATAGCATCTGCTACCATGTTGCCGACTTCTTCATCTCCTGCGGAGATAGCAGCAACCTTAGCGATCTGCTCTTTGCCTTTAACCTTGGTACTCATCTTCTTGATGGCTTCAACAGCGCAGTCAGTAGCCTGCTTCATACCCTTTCTCATGATGATGGGGTTAGCGCCTGCTGCCAGGTTCTTCATACCCTCGGTAACCATAGCCTGTGCAAGCACGGTTGCGGTCGTGGTACCGTCACCTGCTGCGTCATTGGTCTTTGTTGCCACTTCCTTGACCAGCTGCGCTCCCATGTTCTCGAAAGGATCGTCAAGCTCTATTTCCTTTGCGATGGTAACACCGTCATTCGTGATAAGAGGTGTTCCGTAAGACTTGTCAAGTACAACATTTCTTCCTTTAGGTCCTAAGGTAACACGTACTGTGTTAGCCAGTTTATCTACACCGGCCTCTAATGCTGCACGGGCTTCAGCTCCGTATTTGATCTCTTTTGCCATTATTATTCGCCTCCTTGATATGATTTACTTAATGATAGCCAGTATATCGCTCTGCTTTACGATGATGTATTCTTCATCCTCAAGCTTTACTTCGGTTCCTGAATACTTGGAATAGATGACCTCGTCACCCTTCTTTACTTCCATCTTAACCTCTTCGGTTCCGGGACCTACAGCGATAACTTTTGCCTGCTGGGGCTTTTCCTTATTCTGTCCGGGCAGGACGATGCCTGACTTGGTTGTCTCTTCTGCCTGCAACTGCTGCAGTACGACTCTGTCACCCAAAGGTACTAACTTCATGACTTACGCCTCCTTTATCTTTACGCTATGCGTTCTTTTGGTTTGTTAGCACTCATTTATTTTGAGTGCTAATCACTATTGGATAATATAGTTTCTTTTTCTCTTTTTTTCAAGTAAAAAATTTGCCTTATTTCGTTAGTCGTAATTGTGCACTTTGACTAATCCACGTGTTTTCCTGCTTTATTCCGCTCTTTTATGCATCTGCTGCGAACCATATAAAGAGTTTATTTTCCTCAACTCTTCCCAAAAAACACGAAATGTAGTATAATTATTAGGATTGCAGTCACAAAAGAAAGGATATTGCTTGAGTAATCTTAAACATTACATCAAAGAGCTTATAGCAGGAAACACCTTCTTTTCTGAAAAGCTCATATATAAACACAGTATATTCATACTCGGTGCGCTGCATCTTATAAACGGCGTGCTTTTTTTCCTTGGGTCTCTGGTCTTTCTATCCATAGCCAATATCGGCCTCGCTGCCTTTTGCTTTGCTACCGTCCTGCCCATGGTGGAAAAACGCGAACTCATACACTTATATATAGCGATGCTCGTAGAGCTTTTAACGGTAACCTTTGTTGAAACCCTGATACTGGGCTGGGACTGCGGACTGGGCACCTTTTATTTTGCCGCCATAGCTTCTACATTTTATTACAGCTACATGACCAGCGCAAAGAGCGGCGCGCGGCATGCCCTTCCCTTTATCCTTTCACTGCTGGTGATACTGTGTTATCTTTTCAATTATGCGCTGATGCAGTTTATTCCGCCCTTAAGTCCGATCCCGTCTCCCTTCTGGGCGCAGGTCGTATTTCTTACTAATACCATCGCAGGCTTTGCGATCATAATTGCTTTCTCTTATCTCTTTGTATGGGAGATACAGCATAAGAATAATATACTGACCAGTCAGAACGAACAGCTTGACATACTGGCTCACAAGGATCCACTGACCAAGCTCTTGAACCGCCGCAGCATGAATGAGCTGATACAGGGCCGGATGGAACAGCTTAAAAAGACCGGAAAGCGCTTCACCATGATACTGGGTGATATAGACGATTTTAAAAAGGTAAACGACACCTACGGTCATGACGCCGGCGATATGGTGCTGGTATCCGTATCAGATACCATCTCCTCTCTGGTAGGTGAAGCAGACGCGGTATGCCGCTGGGGCGGTGAAGAAATACTCATACT
>CADAHD010000100.1 GCA_902787595.1 uncultured Lachnospiraceae bacterium | reverse complement strand
ACGGCTGCGGTCTTTTCAGAGGCCGGCAGATCCTGCCCTTCGAGCATCTGTCCAGATTCCAGTACGATCCGGTTACCTGAGTGAGGACGCGGGGACGGTTCTTACTGTCCTCACACTTTCCTTAATGCGTATCGCATCTGGCATGATCACGGACACGCTCGATTCCGTCGCTAAGAGGCTCTATGAGCCTGCCCGGATTTTATGATACAGTCCGAAACCGGTCGATATTCGGAATCCATTCCTCATATCTCCCTTGCTCAGCCATCCGGGCTTCGCATTTCTGGTGTATATAGCAGTCTCAAGAGCCTCTAAGCTCCTCCATAGGCGGTCCGTGATTCACGCCTGACTGCTTATACGCAATAATAACATGAAGACAGAAGGACCGTCCCCGTGTCCTCATTAAGGAATGAGTGAGGACAAAAGGACCGTCCCCGTGTCCTCATTGCTTGATGGGAGAATAAGGTATGAGAACTCTTGAAACAAATGACTGGATATTCCTAAACAGTATAATATATAAGATATATACGGTCGATGATATCGACGATATGCGTGCGCAGTTTCTTGAACAGATGAAGATGCTGATCGATTATGACAGCGCGGATTTTCATCTGGCATCTCCGGATGGGGAAAGAAAGCTCATATCGCCGATTTTATATAATTGCGAAGAAGATATGTCCATGGTATATGACGAGCTGGATTACAGCAGAGGTATACTGTATGGCGGGAAGACGCTGATCTACCGCGAAACGGATATAATAAGCGATGCCAAAAGAGTTGAAACAGATTATTACAAGAATGTATATAAAGCAAATAACTGGCATTACTCACTGCAGATGGTGCTGGCAAGAAAAAAAGAATTCGTAGGCGTGGTGACTTTTTACAGAACGATCGGGAAAGATGACTTTGTTTATGATGATATATTTATCCTTGATCTGCTGAAAGATCATCTTGCATACCGCCTGTACCAGCAGAAGAAGAGTAATGATCCTTCTGTTGAAAAACTGTCGGTACACGCTGCAGCAGAAAAGTACGAACTGACTAGGCGGGAAGAAGCTGTGCTTAAGCATCTTATGGAGGGTAAGAGCAATACCGTTATCTGTGAGATGATGACCATTACGGAAGGTACACTTAAGAAGCATATATTGAATCTTTATCGCAAGCTTGGGATCAATAACCGGGTAGGGTTGTTTAAGATGATACTTGAAAAAGAATGAACATACTTAAAAAGTAGTAGAAAAACGGTTATTTTGATCAGTTGAAATGGTCTCCTGAATAAGCTATATTGCATACAACATAGGGTAACAGTACATATTCAGGCAAGGGCGCTGTATGAAGAATACGGTGCCCTTTCTGTTATGTGAATGAAAGGTTAAAAAGGAGGGATGCCATGGATACCAGGGAGTTGATCAATAATACAGATTCCGTGAATGAGCTGTTGGCAAGATATGGTGTTAAGTTCGGGATTTATAAGAATAACTCTTTTCATGAGCAGTTATTCCCTTTTGATATGATCCCGAGAGTGATAGGAGCGGAAGAATTTTCTTATCTGGAAAAAGGGCTGAAACAAAGGGTTACGGCTCTGAATCTGTTCATAAAGGACATCTATCATGAGAAAAAGATCATAAAGGACGGTGTGGTGCCGGAGGAATTTGTATTTGCCGGCAGCGGATATCTCGCAAACTGTGAAGGGATAGAGCCTTCAAAGGGGATTTATTCCCATATTTCCGGTATTGATCTGGTACAGGGAAAAGACGGTACATGGTATGTGCTGGAGGATAATCTCAGGATCCCGTCCGGAGCTTCTTATCCGATGATAGCCAGGGATCTTTGCAGAAAATGCGCACCACAGTTATTCCGTGACAATCATCTGGAAGATAACCGTAATTACGCACAGATGCTGCGGGATACTCTTGACTATGTAAATACGGGAGGACATACGGTTATCCTTACACCCGGACGATATAATGCAGCATACTTTGAACATTCTTATCTGGCTGAAAAGACCGGAGCCCATCTGGCGGGAGGACAGGAACTGACTGTCGAAAACGATCATCTGTATTTTATAGACTATTCAGGTAAGAAGGAACTGGTGGGCGCAGTATACCGCAGGATATCGGATGATTATCTGGATCCGATGAACTTCAGAGAGGATTCACTGATAGGGATACCGCATATATTTGACATATACCGCAAGGGGAATGTAGCGATCCTCAATGCACCGGGAAACGGCGTTGCCGATGATAAAGGAATCTATTATTTTGTACCGCAGATGATCAGGTATTATCTGAATGAGGATTCGATACTTAATAATGCACCCACATATCTGCCGTATTATGAAAAGGATATGTCATATGTTCTTGAACACTTTGATGATCTGGTACTTAAGGATGTGGCCGAAGCAGGCGGATACGGTGTGGTTTTCGGAAGCAAGATGAGCGCAGCCCAGAAGGAAGATTTTATAAGAATGCTGAAGGCTCAGCCACGCAGGTTTATAGCTCAGGAAGTGATAGATTTTCTGGATATTGATATCCTTGATCAGGGAGAAGTGGTTCCCAGGAAGGCTGATCTGAGAGCGTTTGTACTTATGGCAGATGAGCCGATGGTATGGAAGAGCGGACTTACACGTTTTTCACGTAATCCCGATTCGTTTATAGTCAATTCATCACAGGGAGGAGGTTTTAAGGATACATGGGTATTATCTCAATAGAACACTCAGACAGATTATACTGGCTGGGACGATACAGTGAAAGAGTTTATACAACATTGAGGATCTTTTCGGATCAGTATGATTCGATGATAGATCTGAAAGAGGAGGAATATAAGGATTATTGCAGAAAGCAGGATATTCCCGATATCTATTATTCTGCGGAAAGTTTTGCGCAGAGATACTGTTTTGATGAGGAAGATCCGAATTCCATTATCTCAAACCTGACCAGAGCATATGATAATGCTGTGGTAATGAGGGAAGAGATAGGCAGTAATACACTGGCGTATATTCAGATGGCCGTTTATGCAATGAATAAAGCAAAGATATCCGGAGCACCGATCTTTGAACTGCAGAGGGTGAAGGACAATATCGTTGCTTTTTGGGGAATAGTGGATGACAGTATCGATGATGAACATGTCCGGAGCATGATAAAACTGGGCAAGCGTGTGGAGCGTCTGGATCTGTATGCACGTATGCATATGGAAAGACCGGAACTCAAAAGGGAAGCGGAAAAACTGAACAGAAGGATTGACAGGACCGGGCTTTCATACAGTAAAAAACGTCTGGCCCATATCAACTTTCTGCTGGAGGACGATGAGATAGATTATAAGAAGCTGGTAGAGGAGGTGGAGGCTCTTATGTCATGAAAAGGCTTCAGTTTTGTTACAACATGGAGATACGGTTTGATGTTCATGTTCATGAACACCATTTTACATTAAAGTGTCTGCCGCATAGTGATGGCAGGCAGATCGTTGAAAGATCGGATTATATCGTTAGTCCATATTTTTACTTAAGCCGGTCTAAGGATCAGTTTGATAATGAGATCATATACGGATCGTTAAAGGATGAACATGTTCTTTTTGGAGTAAGAGTTAATGGTATAGTTATCACCGGGCATACGGAAAACATTGATGAGACATACCGCATGTCAGATCATGTTTTCCGTTATCAGACCGGACAGACCTTGCCGGGGAAAGCTATAACAGGGTTTTATAAGGTGCTTGAGCAGGAATATATATATAGTATTGAAAAAAATGAACCGGCAAAGACATTTCACAAGGCTGTTTTTTTTATGGAAAGACTGCACGATGTTTTGGAATATAAACGTGATGTAACGATGATAACTACGACAGCGGAGGAAGCTTTTTCCATAGGTGAAGGAGTGTGCCAGGATTATGCTCAGATATTATTATCCCTGCTCAGGCTGGCGGGGATATCCTGCCGCTATGTTACCGGGATGATGACAGGAGAAGGTTTATCACACGCCTGGGTAGAGGCGTATACCGAAAAGGGATGGATAGGCCTGGATCCGACGAATGATGCGATAACGTGTGAGGATCACATAAGCATTGCAAAAGGAAGGGATTACAGCGACTGCCTGATAAACCGTGGTGTTTTTACCGGATGCGGTAAAAAGGCTTTTCAGACACAGACTGTTTCAGTGGAGGTGAAGGAACTTGGAGAATGTGCTGATTGAAGAGATAAGAAAGGTGGCTTCGGCGGAACTTCCTATAGATGAGAATTTTGAACTGCATAAGCACAGGCTAATGCCGGCCGATGTGCAGGGGAATGAAAAAAGGATATGTGTAGTCACGGGCATACACGGGGACGAACTGGAAGGACAGTATGTCTGTTATGCATTATCTGAGATCATTAAGAAGGATCCTGAAGCATTAAATGGCATAGTTGATATCTATCCGGCCATGAATCCGATAGGAATGGATTCGGTTACCCGCGGGATACCTGCATTTGATCTGGACATGAACCGGATCTTTCCGGGAAATACCGAAGGGGATATGAATGAATATATTGCTTCGAAGATCATAGATGACTGCAAAGGCGCCGATCTTTGCGTAGATATCCATGCCAGCAATATATTCCTGACGGAGATACCGCAGATCAGGATAAATGAGATACATAAAGATGAGCTTGTACCAATAGCTTCTAAAGCGAATATGGATCTTATATGGGTACACGGAAACAGTACTGTGCTTGAATCTACATTTGCTTTCAGCATGAACAGTATAGGTGTAAAAACCCTGGTGGTCGAGATGGGGGTAGGTATGCGGATCACTAAAGACTACGGTGAGCAGATGACAGAGGGCATCATCTCAATGATGTCAGAAGTGGGTATCTGGAGTGGGAGGGCACCCCAGATAAGAAAGCCGGTGATCGCTTATGACCAGAATGGCGATGATGTCTGTTATATGAATGCGCCTGTATCAGGAGTATATCTGAAGAATAAGAATACGGGAAGTCATGTGCTTAAGGGAGATATGATAGGTATTATCGTGGATCCTCTGCGGGGAAAAGCATTAGCGCAGATAAAGGCTCCTGTGGATGGCTGGCTGTTTACGACCAGGGAGTATCCGATAGTTGAGGAAGGTTCTCTTATCGGAAGAATACTAAAAAGAGAGGTGTATGAAGGGTGAAAAGGGAGACGCTCTATCAGATACATTCATTATACAGGGATGATTTCAGGGTGACATCTTTTACGTTTGGAGAAGGTGAAAAAAGCCTTTGTGTAGTCGGCAGTATGCGCGGAAATGAGTTCCAGCAGATATATGCGTGCTCGCGTCTTATACAGAGGCTTAAGGTTATGGAGAAAAAAGGCAGGATATTACCCGGCAGGCAGATCATGGTTATCCCCTGTGCCAATCCATATTCGGCCAATGCGAAAAAAAGATTCTGGACTATAGATAATACGGATATAAACAGAATGTTTCCGGGATATGACCTGGGAGAAACAACGCAGCGGATCGCAGGCGGGATATTTGAAAAGATAAAGGATTACGAGTATGGTATACAGTTTGCTTCTTTTTATATGCCCGGAAACTTTGTCCCGCAGGTACGTATGATGAAAACGGGAAGGGAGAATATCGAACTGGCTAAAAAATTCGGCTTTCCTTACGTTGTGCTGCATAATCCGAGGCCATTTGATACAACTACTTTGAATTATAACTGGCAGTTATGGAATACACAGGCTTTTTCAATCTACACAACAAGTACGGGTGCTATCGATAAGGAAAGCGCGGAACAGGCAGTCAATTCCATACTTCATTTTATGTCAAAGCAGGAAATGATCGAGTATCAGGGCTATGAAGGTTATATCTCACGGGTAGTGGAATCTAAAGATATGCTTAATATCCGTACCGAATGTGCCGGATTTTTTATGGGAGTGATAAAAGCGGGACAGAGAGTTCAAAAAGGTGAGCTTATGGCATACATCAGCGATCCTTACACCGGAGAAATAAAGCAGGAGATAAAAGCGCCGGAGGACGGGATCGTGGCCTTTGTGCATAATGAAACGCTTGCTTATCAGTATACTGCTGTTATAAAACTGATCGCTGATCCGGATGCGATCTGAACCGGGGCCGGCAGATATCCATGAAGAAAAATAAAAAAGAAATCCCGCATATAGGCATGAGGATCATAAAATCCGCAGTGGGTGTGTTCTTATGTTTCGTGATATACCTGCTTCGCGGCAGACAGGGAACACCGTTCTATTCTGCGCTGGCCGTACTCTGGTGTATCCAGTCCCATAATAAGGATACTGTCGGCAATGCCTTTCAGCGTATTTTCGGGACACTGACAGGAGCGGTTTTCGGACTGCTTTTTATACTGATAAAAATATATGTATATGATCTTAAAGATGGTATAGTCCATTTCTTTGCGCTTTCGGTTATGATCGTTCCGATCATATATTCAACGGTTTTGTTAAAGAAAAAGAACGCAGCATATTTTTCGTGTGTGGTTTATCTCAGTATTGTAGTAAACCATCTGGGAGATGCAGATCCGGTCCTGTTTGTTATTGACCGGAGCGTTGATACCCTGATCGGTATAATCCTTGGACTTTTGCTCAATGGGATCCATATTCACGGCAAGATGCAGAAAGATGTGTTGTTTGCTGCTGATCTTGATAATGCTTTCAGAAGAAACGGAGACGGGCTGGATCCATACAGCAGGTTTTATCTGGGTAGTTTACTGGAGGATGGTATACAGCTGGTGATCATGACAACGCAGACTCCGGCAACATATCTTGAAGTCATGCCGGAAATACGTCCTGAATTGCCGGTGATCGCAATGGATGGGGCAATACTCTATGATGTGAATGAGAACAGTTACCCTAAAGTTTATGTAATATCTGCAGAGCAGGCAGATGAACTTGAAGAGTACATATCTGCAAAAGGGTTCGGACTTTTCAGTACGGTCATCCTGGAAGATGTCCTGCTGATATATTATGAAAAACTGGATAATCCTGCAGAAAAACAGATCTATGATAAGCTGCACAGATCACCCTACAGGAATTATCTGAACAAACCAAGGCCCCGCGGGCATGCGGTGGTTTATTTTATGCTTATAGATAAAACCGAAAAAGTACAGAGGTTATTAAATGAAATGACTGACGAAGGTATCGCCGGACGTTTTAAGGTTGTGGTATATCCGTCAGATGAACATAAGGGATATTCCTATCTGAAGTTATATAACAAAAATGCATCTGCGGAAAATATGATAGATCATCTTAAAGCAATAAAAGGCTTAAAGAAAACGATAAAACTAAGTGATGATAACAGCCGCACTGATGTGATGTATCCACATGATAACAGCAGTCAGATGATAAGACATATGGGTAAAATGTTTTATTGGGGGGAAGTATGAGTATCAACTATGAGGGCAGGGATACTTGAAAAGGAGTGAGACTACTCAAAAAGTAGTAGAAAAATGGTATTATTGGTGAGTTGAATTGTATTGATGAATAGTTTATATTGCACATAAAAGAAGTCCTATATTATACAAATTAGGCAAGGGCGCTGTATCGGTGATACGGCGCCTTTTCTGTTTTGAAGTAAGAAGATAAGGAGGTATGAGTGATGAAGGAATTAAATATATTTATACGACCGGAGAAGCTTGAGGATGTTAAGGCAGTATTGGATAAGATCCATTGCGGAGGAATGACGTTATCGACCTGTATGGGCTGCGGTACCCAGAAGGGCGTATCCGATGAAGGAAACGTAAATGAGATAAAGGGT
>CADAHD010000099.1 GCA_902787595.1 uncultured Lachnospiraceae bacterium | reverse complement strand
ATAAGGGAGCCGCAGTTGACGGAAGCCTTTGAACCCTCGGCCTGCTTACGTATCTCCACACTGATGCGGTAGGTGCTTATGCCACCGCTCTTGCAGATGGACTTGGTATCTATAAAGGAAGAGGTATTCTTCCCCAGATGTATCATCTTTGCGCCCGTATCAAGGTTCTGTCCCTTGCCTGCAAAGGTAACGCCGGTGAACTCGCCGTGGGAATGGTCGCCCTTTAATATCGAGGCAGGATACAGATAGGATACATGCGATCCGAAAGAGCCGGATATCCATTCAATGGTGCCGCCCTCTTCGCAGATCGCGCGCTTGGTATTCAGATTGTACATATTCTTTGACCAGTTCTCTATGGTGGAGTAACGCAGATGCGCATTTTTCCCGACAAAGAGCTCCACGCAGCCTGCGTGAAGATTGGCCACATTATATTTGGGCGCCGAGCATCCTTCAATAAAATGCACGTCCGCGCCTTCATCAATTATTATAAGCGTATGCTCAAACTGTCCCGCGCCGGGAGCATTGAGTCTGAAATAAGACTGAAGCGGTATCTCCACCTTTGTGCCCGGAGGCGCATATACAAAAGATCCGCCGCTCCATACCGCGCCGTGAAGCGCCGCAAATTTATGGTCCGTAGGCGGCACCAGCTTCATGAAGTGGCTGCGCACCATCTCCTCGTATTCACCGGTAAGCGCGCTCTCCATATCCGTATATACCACGCCCTGCGCTTCCACATCCTTGCGCACATTATGATATACCAGCTCGGAATCGTACTGCGCTCCCACGCCTGCCAGCGCCTCGCGCTCAGCCTGGGGGATGCCCAGCTTTTCGAAAGCGTTCTTTATATCCTCCGGCACCTCATCCCAGCTGCCTTTCATGCCGGTCTTGGGCTTTACGTAAGTTACGATATGCTGCATATCCAGCCCGTCGATCGGCGGTCCCCAGTCGGGTATCTCAAGTTCGTTATATATCTTAAGCGACTTTAAGCGGAAATCCAGCATCCATTCGGGATCGTGCTTTTCCTCCGAGATGCGGCGGACTATGTCTTCCGTAAGGCCTTCATCAACCTTGTAGAAGTCTTCATCCCTCTCCTCATCCTTAAAGTCATAAAGCCCCCGCTCCACATCGGCCAGCAATTTCCCCCTGCCGTCCTCTGCCAGATCTATAGGGCTGTCCTTTCTTGCCTCTGCCATCTTTATCCCTCTGTGTATTTAGCGAAACCGCCGGTGTTTATCTCATCAACCAGGCTGCCGTCGCCGTCCTTGACTATTTTTCCGTTTACCAGTACATGTGTCCTGTCTACCTTTAACGCATCAAGTATGCGCGTTGAATGCGTGATTATCAGAAGGCTTCCGCCGTTCTGCTTAAAAATGTCCACGCCCTTTGAAACGGTGCGCACCGCATCCACGTCAAGACCCGAATCCGTTTCATCGAGTATCGCCAGCTTAGGCTCCAGGATCAGCAGCTGGAATATCTCTGCCTTTTTCTTTTCGCCGCCGGAGAAGCCCACGTTAAGATCCCTCTCCACATAGGAAGGGTCCATTTCAAGAAGCCTGCAGGTCTCCTCTATCTTTTTCTTGAAAGCAAATACCTTTACCGGCTTGCCTGTGCGCTCCCTGATGGCGTTTCTCAGAAAAGCCTCCATGGAAAGTCCCGGCACTTCCAGAGGATTCTGAAAAGAAAGGAACAGGCCCTTCTTTGCGCGGCTGTCCACGCTTTCCTTTGTAATATCCTCTCCGTTAAAGATCACGCTGCCGCTGCTCACGTTATATACCGGGCTGCCCATGATCACATTTCCAAGTGTGGACTTTCCGGCGCCGTTGGGTCCCATGAGCACATGTGTCTCGCCTGCTGCCACTTCAAGATCAAGACCGTGGAGTATCTCCTCGCCTTCTATGCCTGCATGCAGGCCCTGTATTTTGAGTATGTTTTCTGCCATATCTTAAACCTCCGAACATGTCATTATAACGTAACATATGTTACGTGTCAAGTTTGAAGTCAGCTGTCAAAAAGGCTCTGTTCCACACATAACAGACCGCCGTTTTATTCCCCGTAAGGTTCCCGCTCTTCACACAAGGAGGGGATCTCCGTCATCTGCAGTTCGCTGCCCACGCTCAGATATATCTCATAACCGTCCATATCATAGGCATGCATCACGCACTCTCCGTTGATCTCCATAAGCTCCGTGGCATACCACCAGCCGGCGTCTGACAGATCCCTGCTCACGCTCTCTCCGGTACTGACATCGACCCGTATCAGCTTCTCACCGTTCTGAGCGGTATAATAACAATAAGTATCCTTAAAGAGGACATTATAGGTATCGTTCTTTCTGCCCTCGTATTCCCCGCCTACTATACGCTCATCCCCGGTCCATTTGTTGAGGGCGCGAAGGGAAATGCTCTCGCGGTTATAATCATACGCAACATAGAAAAGATAATCTTCGGTATGGATGCACAGATCGCATTCATAAGTATACCCCAGTCCGCTGCAGACATAACCGTAGTCCTCTCCGCTGTCAGCATCTATAAGTTCCCATGCATCACCGTCATATACAAATACCACGTCATCCGCCACTTCATAGCTGTATACTCCGTAAGCCCACAGTTCGTCGGTCCGTCCGTATTTATCCAGGCGCACCAGGCGGTTATAATCCGTATAATAAATGATATTTCCGGCCACGCAGAAATCCTGCACATTGTCCTTTACCAGACTGCTCACATGAGAATTGCCCATATCCATGTACATAAGCTCTTCCGTCGTATAGCCGCCGGTATATTCCTTGCCCAGGCCAAAGATCAGATCCCTGCCGTCCGTGCCGAATACAGTGACCACCTTCCCGTCATCGGGCTTATATAAAAGCCGCGGTTCCTCTGTGCTGTTAAGCTCGGTAATATAAAGCGCGTTACTCAGATCATCCCCGCGCTTGAAAATAACGGAGTCGCCTATCTCTATGGCGTTCCAGGCTTCCCTGATATTTTCGTTCTGATCAAAATCTATATCTTCTTTCGCAAATACCGAAGGATCGCCGGAAGGCCCCCACAGATCAGTGGAGGTTACATACTGCTCTTTAAAGTGATCGTCAAGTGTTGCCTGCAGCGGATATTCCGTCTTCTTTGCGGATACCACTTCGCCCCATCCCGAATCATATATATATGCTTCGTCGCCGCTGACTCCCATGTACATTATATAGCTGTATCCGCCGCGCCTGCTGCCGTAGTAGAGTTCCTGCAGCACCAGCGCATCTATCCTGTAATACTTTGCATCCTTTGCATTTACCAGCACTGCCGCGCCTTCGGTTCCTATCAGCTCTTCGCTCCCCATTTCCTTAACGGATACGGAAGCCTGTATATAATTCTCCGTTTTATCGCTTATAAAATACAGTTCTCCGTTCTCCGGCGTAAAATAGTAATTGCCGGTGGCCGAGCTCCAGGCGCTGCCTTCCAGTTTAGCTTCCTCCAGAAGCCGCTGTCTCTCCTGCTCTTCCTCGGCAAGCTCCGCCTGCGCAGCAGCATAGCTTCCCCTGTCGGCCTCTTTGCCGCGGCCTATCCAGCCGCTGCACAAAGCCGTCAGGAGACACAGATCACCCAGACCTACTATCACTATGCACGTAAGCAGCGAAAATTCCGCCCCGCCTTTATTGTTAAGATGAGATCTTTTCATTCTTTCCTGTACTTATCGGGATAAAGCCGTTTAAAACTCTCAACCAGCTTTTCGGTATTTTCCATCAGCAGCGCTTCGTCAGGCGCCGCCACTCCAACTATATCGTAAGTATATATAAATTCCGGCACGGCGCCGGTCACCAATTTGAGCTCGCCTCTGTATTCATTTATCAAAAGCGGTATCTCAGCCGTCTCTACAGGGGCATTTCTTTCCATCTTGACACGTATGCGGCCCACACGCCCTCTGATCTCGGTTATATGCATAGCCTGTGCATAGCTCTTTGTGAGCGCAATGCGCAGGAGATTTTCAACCTGTCCGGGCAGATTGCCGAAGCGGTCCTTAAGCTCATCCCTCATGGCTTCCTTATCCGCAGCGTCGTTGATCTGCGCTATGCGTTTATACAGATCCAGCTTCTGCATCTCATTTACCACATACTCTGCCGGAAGATATGCATCCACATCCAGATCGACGGTGCAGCCCGCGCTCTCCGCTTCTTCCTTTTCTCCCTTTTCCGCGCGCACTGCCTCTTCCAGCATCTTGCAGTACAGATCGTAGCCTACGCTTTCGATGTGTCCGTGCTGCTGCTTGCCCAAAAGCGTTCCGGCGCCGCGTATCTCCAGATCCCTCATGGCTATCTTAAAGCCGCTGCCCAGCTCGGTGAATTCCTTTATGGCAGTGAGGCGCTTTTCCGCAACTTCCTTAAGCACCATATTCCTGCGATACATCAGGAATGCATAGCTGCTGCGGTCCGAACGTCCCACGCGTCCCCTTAACTGATAGAGCTGAGCCAGCCCCATCTTGTCGGAATCATGGATGATCATCGTATTAACATTGGGGATATCCAGGCCGGTCTCTATTATGGTAGTGGATACCAGCACATCGATCTCCTTATGTATAAAGGCGATCATGATATCCTCCAGCTGCCTCTCACTCATCTGCCCGTGCGCAAAGGAAACCCTTGCCTCCGGCACCAGCTCCGCTATCTGCGCGGTGATCTCCTGTATGCTGTCCACGCGGTTATATACGTAATATACCTGCCCGCCGCGGTTAAGCTCCCTGTTGATGGCCTCACGGACCATCTCCTCGTTATATTCGCAGACAAAGGTCTGGATAGGCAGACGATCCCTGGGTGCCTCCTCCAGAAGGCTCATATCCCTTATGCCCACCAGACTCATATGCAGGGTACGGGGAATGGGCGTGGCCGTAAGCGTAAGCACATCCACGTTTTCCTTTATCTGTTTGATCTTTTCCTTATGGGCAACGCCAAAGCGCTGCTCCTCATCTATTACCAGAAGCCCCAGATCCTTGTATTCCACATCTTTTGAAAGCAGACGGTGGGTGCCTATGACTATATCCACCTTGCCTTCCTTAAGATCTGCCAGGGTCTGCTTTATCTGCCCCGGGGTACGGAAACGCGAGAGCATCGATATCCTTACGGGATACGCCGCCATGCGCTCTACAAAGGTATTAAAATGCTGCTCTGCCAGAATGGTGGTGGGCACCAGATAAGCAACCTGCTTTCCGTCCTGTACCGCTTTGAACGCCGCGCGTATGGCCACTTCCGTCTTTCCGAAGCCCACATCGCCGCAGATCAGGCGGTCCATGATCTTGGTGCTCTCCATATCATCTTTGGTGGCCATGATGGCCTGCATCTGATCATAGGTCTCTTCGTAAGGGAAGAGCTCTTCGAATTCCTTCTGCCAGGGCGTGTCCTCTCCGAATTCGTAACCCTGCCTTAAGCTGCGCTGGGCGTAAAGACTCACCAGATCCTTGGCCACTCCCACGACCGCCGCGCGCACTTTCGCCTTGGTCTTGTTCCATTCGGCGGTGCCCAGCTTGTTGAGCTTGGGCTTCTTTGCATCTTTGTCCGCATAGAGCTGCACCCTGTCCAGCGAAGACGCCAGCACATACAGGCTGCCCCCGTCACGGTATTCTATCTTCATGTAATCCTTAAGGACATGCTCGACTTCGATCTTTTCTATGCCGCGGTATATTCCCACGCCGTGATCCTCATGGATCACATAATCGCCCACATGCAGTTCGCCGTAGGAAGACAGCTTCTTGCCGCCGCTGTACTTGGGGCGTTTTCTTTTGTTCTTGTGCTCCGCGCCAAAGATGTCCGTTTCCGCTATGACCGTAAGTTTGATATCCGAATAGCTGAAGCCCTTGTGGATACGGCCGTAAATCGTCACAACTTCTCCGCGCAGAAGGGTTTTGTTTTCGTCCTCGCTGTAGCCTGCCTCAACGCCTTCATCCCGCAGATCCTGTGCCAGACGCTCGGCCCTGCTGCGTGAAGCGGATACTATCACTATCCTGCTGCCTTCTTTTTTAAGGCTCTTGAGATTGTCGGTAAGCGTTGAGAAACTGCCGTTGTACGAAGCCAGCGTGCGTGAGTTGATATTGTACGCCTTCTCATCTCCCAGCAGCCCGCGGGATGCATCAAGCGTGCTTAAGGATACGCAGCCATGCGAAGAAAGCTCTGCCAGCGTTTCTTCCCAGCTGCGAAGCAGCCCCGCCTGTCCCGGCAGCACATAGCCTTTCTCAAGACGGTTTGACATGCTCTCGGAGAATTCAAGCATAACACCGCGTCCGTGCTCACCCAGTTTTACCGGCTCATCCAGAAAGATGAGCGGCGCTCTTTCGTACAGATCCAGAAAAGTGCAGGTGTCTTCTTTATCATAAAAATAATGCAGATAGCTTTCCAGATTGACGCTTCCGCTGTGATATACCAGATACTGCTCTATCTCCTCCATTGCAAGAGAAAGTCTCTGAGCGCCTTCGGGTCTCCCCTGATCGCGCAGCACCGCTATCTGATCCTGTGTTTCCAGTTTGATCTTTCTGTATCCTTCGGCCCTTCGTGTTTCGGAGAGCATCATCTCACTTGCGGGATAGATCTCGATGCGTTCGAGCTCTTCAATAGAACGCTGGCTCTCCACATCAAAAGAACGCAGTGAATCCACTTCGTCTCCCCAAAGCTCTATTCTGAAAGGATTCTCCGAGCACAGATCAAAGATATCGACTATGCCGCCCCTTATGGAAAACTGCCCGGGCGCCTCCGCCTGATAATTCTTCTCATAGCCCATGTCTATAAGCTTACGGGATATCGCATCCTCATTAAGGATGCTGCCTTTCGAAAGGCTTATGACACAGTCCCTGTACACATCCGCCGGCAGGCAGTCGGAAAAGAGCGCATCTATGGTGGTTATCACCGCTCCTCTTTCTCCCGAGGTTATGCGCTTTAAGACTCTTATACGTTCTGTAGCGGATTCCTTGCCGTTGATATCGGCCTGATAGAATATAAGATCCTTTGCGGGATATACCAATGCATCCCTGTCGTAAAAGCGGAACTCTTCCGCGATCTCCCTCGCGCGTCTTTCCGAATATGTCAAAATAAGGGGATCTCCCACCCCCTCACTGAGCGCGCTTATGATATGCAGCTTTGCCGGATCGGCGCAGCCGCATATCAGTCCGTGTTTTTTATTTGCGATCTCCCCTCTGAGCCCTTCAAAAAACGGAAGCTCATGCAGGGGGCTGTTAAGTAATCTCATTACAAAATATCTGTTTCTTTATTTCTTCTTTTCATTCATCGCATCGATATAACCCTGTACTCTGGCGCGGTCCCTGCTGCTCATGCGGTTGAATTCGATAAGCAGCTCTCCCAGCTCGGAGTTCCTGTCGATGACAAAACGGTCTACCTGATTGCGATAAGTTCCCTTGGTTTCGGCGCCGGACAGCAGCCATTCCGGCGATACCTCCAGCACTTCGCAGATTATCATTATCTTATCGGAGGAAGGATTGGTCTTCTTCGCCTTCCACTCACTGATGGTGGACTGGCGTATGCCCGTCTTCTCCGAAAAATTTTTCTGTGAGAGGTGCATCTCGTTAAGTCTTTCAAAAATACGTTCGCTGATAGTCATGTCTTACCCCCCTTTTCACATAATTATAATAATAACATTTTACCTTCTCCCTGAAACCCAGTCAACGGATAAAACCTATCTTCGCTTATCCGCCGTATACACCAATACCCCCGCCGTAAGCAGCAGAGCCGTCAGTATGCCGGCTGCAACTCCGCTGCCCGAAAGCTTCTTTTTCTCTAAAGCCTCATCTTCCTGCGCAGCCGCTATCCTGATCTCCTGCTCACGCGCTTTCTTTGCCTCTTCTTCCTCTTTTGCCTTCTTTTCTTCTGCCAGGCGCGCTTCCTC
>CADAHD010000098.1 GCA_902787595.1 uncultured Lachnospiraceae bacterium | reverse complement strand
ATTCCCTGATGTCCCGTGGAACCTCCGGGCATGGGCGCGCGCCTGTTGCCGAAAGGCGACGATATACGTCCACCGGCAAGGGGCTTGATATAGGTGGGAGGCACCATTGTGCCCACTTCCACAACCTTTGCCACGGCCTCGACTCCCACTTCTTCGTAGAGCACTTCTCGCTCCTGCTCTTCATTATTCTTGCGGGTGATCAGAGACACTGTCTCGTGATAACCCGATGAAGGCTGCTGCAGCGTCTCGGATTTGGTGGTATACCATTCGTCATTATAGATATATTCCACCGGCAGATCAAAGACCTCATCATCCCTTGTGGTCTCTGTCCAGATGACCGACAGCTCCGGCTCCGGGACGGTGATTATCAGTTCCTGATCGACGTTGATGATGGAATTCTCATTATCAAGCGTCTCGTTCAAAGCTATTATCTCATCAAGAGGCAGTCCCACTTCCAGCGATATCTTTGAGAGCGTGTCTCCGGATTTGACTTTATAGATCTGCTGAAGCTCCTGCAGATCGGTAAGCTTTCCGCGGGCCTCCTCATAATCCATTATGCTGTCATTGGGAAGATATGCTTCCACCACTTCCACGTTTTCGGAGAAGCCCATCTCCTCGATACCGTATTCAAAAGAATCGAAGCCTAATTCCTCATCGACCGGCTTCCAGTTCTCCTCATCATCGGTAATATTTGCCGCTCCGCCAAAAGCCAGAAGAGGCGCTTCCTCTTCTTCCTCTTCCTTCTGCTCGACCCTGGGCACCAGGACGTTCAGCTCACGGCTGTGATCTGCGACCAGATCCACGACGAAATCCCCGGATTTGTCATATACATCGATGGTCTCCTGCAGCAGTTTGCGCGCTTCCTCTGCTCCGGCCACATTCACCATGGTCTCGCCCACCTTGATAGAATAAGCCTTTGAATAACCGCTGGTGATCTCGGAGGAGATAGCCGTCTTTATATTATTCCGGACAGTGGAAATATCATCGATATCTCCGGTGATCAACTCCTCACCGCTGGTCTCCAGCTCGGTAAGCCTTAAAAAGCTCATGCCTTCCCTTGAAGCGGCCAGTTCGCGTCTGGCATCACGAAAAAGCTCCGTGACCACGGACTCATCCTCTACTGTTCCCATCTCGAAACCATCCAGAAAAACAGTAAAGCGGTTATCGCCTTCCTCATGCCACCAGTGCACATCCGGCATAAACAAAAGGAAGAGGCCACATATAAATATGGCCGTCCTTAAACGCGTTACGCTGCGTATCTTATGAAGCCTTGTAGTACAACCTTTGGAGCGCATTTTCTGTCAATGAGCTCCCAGGAAACCGAAGATATAGAGTATCATCGTAGCAAGGGTGATGAGCGTGAAAACCATATTGATCACAACCAGAGCCTTGACTTTACCTATTCTCTTCTCTATGGAGAGATTTGAATTCTCAACGCTCTCCTTCTGCTTATCGTTCTTTTCATTAATGACAGCCTGAACGTTGCGGTAAACCTTAACGCTCTCCTTGTGCATAAAGTCTTCGGCTGCCTTGAAACGCTCGTCTAAGAGTTTGAACTCTTCTTCCTTGCGCGCTGCTTCCTCTTCTTCCTTCTTTGCAGCTTTTGCATCATCCTCACCCTTCTTGATGATGTTCGCATTCATGCGCTGCAGGAATTCAACTATCTCTTTATTGTCCTGCTTGAGGCCGTATATGCTGCTGTCGATCGCAGACTTTAAGGTATTCTTATTGTCGTCTGTTGCAGCTTTCAGATTACGGATATTGGTATTGACCTCCGTATGATTGCCCATCAGATCGTTTATGGCTTTGAGCACTTCCTCATCGCCGCGTCCCATGCCCGATGCCATGCCGGCCTTAACTTCCTGCACCTCGGATTTGGTATCCTGCAATACCTTAAAGATATCCTCAAGAGCAGCTCTGTTCTCGTCATTGGCGGTCTTTAATCCGTTGACGCCGCTCTTTGTTTCTTCTCCCGTACCTGCAAGCGCCCTGATCGCTTCAAGCGCGCCCTGATTCTCTTCGGAGATCTTACCGATAGCTGAAAGAAGAGCCTCCTGCCTGCCGGCAGCCTCCTCATCCTTAAGGCCGCCCATTGCAGCTTTGATCTCTGTTACAGAATCTCTGGTCTGGTTATTTGACTGCGACAGAGCCTCAAGGCTTTCCTGAATGAGCGCGTAAGCCTTTACGCCGGCCTTTAATTCCTCTATAGCCGCGCTGATGCTTTCAAGCTTCTCAACATAGCTCTTATCCTGTGCGTCCGCCTTCAGTTCATCAAGGCTGGCGCTTATCTTCTGCATTGTTTCTGCTTTTGCGCTATCCTCTTCCGAAGGCATGCTGCGCATAACCTCCATCCGGCCGGATATACCTTCAAGCGTCTCTTTCTGCATCTTTTCCAGCTGCCCGCTGATGCCCGACAGAGTGTTATCCTGCATCTCTTTGAGGCTGTCGCATATACGCTGCAGCTCATCCTTCATCTCCTGTGAAGGCGCTGCAGAGCCGTCCTTTTCGCTCATCTCCTTTACGGCGATGGCTACAGAATTGATCATATCCTCGGTATTGCTGCCACTCTGCTGGATGGCAAAGAGTTTATCCTGCAGTCCGCCTATATCATCCTTTACGCTGCCGATCTCATCCTTAACACTGCCGATGTTTTCATTCAACTGATCGACGCTGCCCTTTACGCTTTCCATGCCCGAAGTAACCAGCTCCATGCCGGCGGTCATGTCTTCAACGCTGCTCTTTACGCTGTCAACGCCGTTTCGCATATCGTCCGCAGAGCTCTGTACAGCCACTACCGAATTCTTAACATCCTCAGTGGACTGACGCAGCTGATCCGCGGGCTGCTGTATAGCTGTTTCCAGGGTCTGGGTAAGTGAACGGACAACAGTCTCGTCAAGATTGCTGACAGCTTCGCTCATCGCGCGGTTTACGGCATCGGTCATTTCCCTGGATACCTGCTCGGTATTGGCTCCGCCCTCAGCCTCGATCTGAAGTGTTCTTACTTTCTCTATGCTTTCATCAACCAGAGCATACATCTTTTCCGTAAGCTCCGTATTCTTGTAATTGAGTTTACGCATCTCCTGCAAAACAGCCTCATAAGCCTCAACCTGCTCCTGCAGACTCTGCATCTGGGCGCTTTCTGCCTGAGAATTTGCGCGTATCATATCCTGCGCGTTATACTTTTCCGCAAGCTTGTCCATAAAATTATCCATGATATACCTCCAACCCGGACAGGACGCCTGTCCTCTAAGCCTATAGTATCTGAATTATTTTATCAAAACTGTCCGTGTTTTACAACAAAAACTTAATTATCCGTGACACTTAAAACAGGGTGTTCATGTCATGAGCCAATAAAATTTTAACATGAAATTTACTACCCATTCACAATCTATTCATATTTGACCTGTAAAATCCAAAGTGTCAAGTGAAGAGAAGATTGAAAATAAAAAGTTTGTTTGTTTTTTCACCACTGTTTGTTTTGTTTTTTTCATAGTTCGTGTCCGGAAACGGGCACACCTCCTTTCTAGTTTTGCAATATACGAAAAAGCTTCGGTAACGCAACCTCCTCAATGCGACCCGAAGCTTTTTCGTATTATGTCTTATATTTCGCCAAAAAGGCGAAAAACTTATCCTTCATCAAGGAGTTTCTGTATCTCCTCATTCAGCGCCAGCATTTCCTGATCCAGATCGGATACCATGGCTGCGCACTGTATCAGCGCCTTCTGTATATGATCCGGCGCATCTCCCTCGTACTTATAATAGATCTTATGTTCCAGGCTGGCCCAGAAATCCATGGCAACGGTGCGGATCTGTATCTCCACCTTAACATCCACAACGCGGTTCGATAAGAATACCGGCACCTGCACCAGCATATGATAAGACTTGTATCCGCTGGGCTTGGGGGTCTTAAAATAATCCTTTATCGCCAGGACCGTCAGATCATCCTGTTCCGCTATCATCTCTGCGATGCGGTAGATATCGGAAGTAAAGGAGCAGATGACTCTTACTCCAGCTATATCGTTCACGTATTCCACCATATTCTCTATGGTTGATTCCAGACCACGCTTTTTAAGCTTCTTAACTATGCTCTCCGAGCTCTTAAGACGCAGCTTGATATGCTCTATGGGATTGTACTTATGCACATGCTGGAACTCATCATTCAGGATCTCCAGCTTGGTGCCTATCTCCTTAAGAGCGGAATTATATACTAAAGTGACCTCTTTCCAGCGGTCGACTTCTTCGGCATCCTGTGTCGGTCTGTATTCCATGTCAGCCTAATCCTCCTGTTGCTATGTATCTCGTGTCGAACACCTCATCCGTCACGCCTTCGGCGTGCCACCTTCCCCTCAAGGGGAAGGCTTTTAGTTTTATTCAGCCTTCGGCGTGCCACCTTTCTCCGCTCCGGTCGGCGCAGAGCCGGCGTCCCCCGGACGCCATGCGCCCTGGAAGGGGAAGGCTATTATTCGTTCTCGGTGGTGGCGCTGCCTCTTTCACCGGAAAGCATCTTCTGCATGGTCTTCCAGCCAAGCGTAGCGCATTTGACCCTGGCGGGCATATGGGCAATGCTCTCGAGCGCCGCAGCTTCATCCAGAGCCTCTATCTGCTCCGGCGTTGCCGTGCTGCGCACCATGGACATAAAGCCCTCCGCCAGCTTAAGCGCCTCTTCCTTACTCCTGCCTATTATCAGATCGAGCATCATATCCGCAGAGGCCTGTGATATGGCGCAGCCCGAACCGTTAAACAGTCCCTCTGTAACCACATCGTTCTCATCCAGCTTAAGCTGCAGATAGATATCATCCCCGCAGCTGGGATTGACGCCTTCCAGTATCAGATCCGGATCCTTCATCTCTCCCTTGTGGGCAGGATACAGGTTATGCTCGTTTACTATCTCTCTGTATAAATCCTTAATCTCCAAAACCAAGCCACTTCCTTACTTTTGATACGGCAGCCACAAAGCGTTCCGCCTCTTCCTGTGTATTATAGAAAGCCACGCTGGCCCGGGCGGTTGCCCTGAACTCCATGGCGCATTTTTCCTGCAGATATTCCATAAGCGGCTGGGCGCAGTGATGCCCTGCTCTTATGGCTATATTCTCCTCATCCAGTACCGATGAGATATCGTGAGGATGGCAGCCGTCGATATTAAAGGTCACTATGCCGTGATGACGGGCAGGATCCTCAGGTCCGTATACATGCACATGGGGGATATCTTTCATACCGTCCATGATAAGCTTAACGATGGCATTTTCCTGCTTCTCCATGGCTTCGTAGCCAATGTTTTCCATATAATCCATGGCTGCAGCCATTCCGACGGCATCCGCCGCATTGACCGTGCCGGCCTCGAATTTATGCGGCAGCTCCGCATAAGTGGCGCTGTCACGCTTTACATACTCTATCATCTCGCCGCCGCGCATAAAAGGCTGCGTATCCTCGAGCAGCGCGCGCTTTCCGTACAGTCCGCCTATGCCCATGGGTCCGGGCAGCTTGTGTCCGGAGAAAGCATAAAAATCGCAGTCCATATCCTGCACATCCGTCTTTACATGCGGCAGGCCCTGCGCTCCGTCCACCAGTATGACAGCGCCGTGCTCATGCGCTATGCGCGCCGCTTCCTTAACGGGATTGGCCACACCCATTACATTGGAAACCTGCCCCAGAGCCAGTATCGCGCATCTGTCGGTGACAGCTTCTTTTATCATGTCGACAGTGATGGTGCCGTCGATCTGCGGCTCGATATATTTAAGCGCCGCTCCCTTTGCCTTGGCTACCATCTGCCAGGGCAGGATATTCGAATGATGCTCCATCACGCTTATCACTATCTCGTCGCCGGGATTTACCTTTTCCATGCCGTAACTGTAAGCCACCAGGTTAATGGCCTCGGTGGTATTGCGCACAAAGATGATCTCTGCGGGATCGGCTGCGTTTATAAAGCGCGCCGTACGGCTCCTGGCGTTCTCATATGCTTCTGTAGCGCCCACACTCCATGCGTAGAGCCCCCTTAAAGGATTGGCGTTGGTCGTGGTGTAGAAATCCTCGATCGCCTTAAGCACCTGCACGGGGCGCTGCGCCGTGGCAGCATTGTCGAAGTAGACTACGTTATTGTTTTTTATTATCGGGAAGTCTTCCCGGATAGAGGATAAATTCATAGGGGTGTCCTCGTATAATTCGATTTAATTCTTTGGCTGCCTGTAGTTCTATCAAGATCCTTCGCTTCGCTCAGGATGACTCTGTCACAAGAAGGGGCCCGCCTTTTGAGGAGCCTGTCTTTTGCGATGGCCGTCTTTTGTGAGATCTTTCTTTAGTAGCAGGGGGCCGCGCAGTTTTCGCGGTCGCAGTACAATCTGTCCAGATAGCGCTCCACATTCTTTTTAAGTTCGTCGTCGGGGATCTGCGAAGCCAGCTGCATGATGCGCGAGCGCACCATCAGCTCCTCTGCCTTAACTTCATCAATGCCCCTGCTCTGCATATAAAACAGCATATCGGCAGAAAGCCTGCCTACAGATACGGCGTGGCGTCCGCTCACGTCCTCTTCTTCACCCAGTATCATGGGATTTGCTTTATTAACAGCATCTTCTCCCAGCACCAGCAGGTTTTCTTCTTCGTCGCCGTCTGCTCCGGCGCAGTTCTGTCTGAAATCCAGCGTCTCCCTGGAAACTTTTACGGCGTTATCAAGCAGCACGCCGTTAAAGCGCATGATGCCCTCGCTCTTTCTGCCCCTGAAGCAGTCTACAAAATTATGATCCAGAAAACTGTCCTTAACACCTATATATCCCAATCCGGACCACACTCTGCTCTCATATCCCCACTGGTCGAAAAAGCCTCCCAGGTAAGCCTTCCTGCTTCCCAGCTGCAGGCTTATGTATTTAAGCTCCGCCCTGTCATCAAGCCGTACTCCGGCATCCTCAAAATAGGTAAACCCGGCCGGCAGCATCTGCAGCCTTATCAGCTCGCATTTTGCGCCTTCCTCAAGATACACCCTCAGCGAATGTCCCACAAAACCGCTGCCTTCTTTACCCGTGATGTTAATTATCAGCGTGATGCTGCAGCCTTTGCGCACATGCACTATCATCTTTTCCAGAAGCGCATCTTTATCGGCGTAAAAATAATCAAATCTGAGCGGTCTTTCTATGCTTTTCTTAACTTCATAAAGCACGGCGCCCACATTATTGTCGTCAAAAAGCTTATCTGCCTCTGCGCCCATTCCCGAAGGAAACGCCTGCTCATCCGGCATGGGATATTTACCCGCAACGACAGCTTCGCTGACATATTTGATGCCGTTTTCCGACAGCCACTCTTTATAAGCGGCTTCATCCAGTATCCCTCCGAAGCTTACGCCTTCGGGCAGGTTATTTTCTCTGGGGCCGTCCTCGGCATTAAGACCTTCGGGCACACTCAACTTTGCATGGTTAAAATCCAGTTTATTCCAGGTGAGCACCGAAAGAGGGTTCACTCTAATCTCACTCATCAGCCCATCTCCATCTCAAGCTTTATCAGATTGTTCATCTCGGCAGCATATTCCAGCGGCAGCTCCTTGCTTACCGGATTGGCAAAGCCGCTGACTATCATGGCTCTGGCCTCTGCCTCGCTCACGCCGCGGCTCATCATATAAAATACCGCGTCGTCGCTTATCCTGCCTATCTTTGCCTCGTGTCCCACATCCGCCTTATCCGTGCGTATATCCATTGCCGGCACCGTATCGGAACGCGATTCGGAATCCAGCATAAGAGATCCGCAGTTAACAGACGCTTTGGAACCCACAGCACTCTTTCTCACTTCCACACAGCTGCGGTAAGTGCTTATTCCTCCACTCTTACAGATAGATTTAGTATCTATGAATGAAGAAGTGGTATTGTTAAAAAAATTGAATA
>CADAHD010000097.1 GCA_902787595.1 uncultured Lachnospiraceae bacterium | reverse complement strand
GCCATGATCTCGCTGGCAACCGTTATGACGAAATGATCTTCGCGAACAAAACCGTCGTTCTTATCTCCAAGGCCCACCACAATATTTCGAAGCGCCCTGTCATTCATATCCATGCATCGTTTCCATACTATCTGCCTTGAATCGATGCGAAGCACATTGCCCTGCTGTATATGATTATCCAAAAGAGCCGCGCAGAGATTATTTGCTGCGGTTATTGCATGGAAATCTCCGGTAAAATGAAGGTTTATATCTTCCATGGGTATAACCTGGCTGTATCCGCCGCCGGCTGCCCCTCCCTTTACTCCGAAGCACGGTCCCAGTGAAGGCTCACGAAGCGCCAGTACGGCCTTTTCCCCGATCTTTGCAAAAGCCTGTGAAAGGCCGACACTTATAGTTGTCTTGCCTTCACCTGCAGGGGTGGGATTGATCGCAGTGACCAGTATCAGCTTTCCGTTTTTGTTGCCGCTGATGCGTTTTAAACAATCATCCGAAAGTTTGGCCTTATACTTGCCGTAGGCTTCAAGCTCATCCTCGGAAATCCCAAGTTTTGCCGCTATATCCCTGATAGGGAGTATCTGTGCTTCCTGCGCTATTTCGATATCTGTTTTCATAAACCTAAACCTCTCATTACTTTTTCTCTTTCAGAAAAGTTTCCAACTGTTCCATGCTCATAAGCACCTTACGGGGTTTGGTGCCTTCTTCCGGCCCTACTATTCCGTTAGCTTCCATCTGGTCTATGATCCTTGCCGCGCGGTTAAAACCTATCTTGAACACCCTCTGCAGCATGCCGCTCGAAGCTTTTTCCTTCTCTATGACAAAGCGGCAGGCTTTCTCAAAATATTCATCCAGGCCATCACCATTATCAGCCTCAGCTGCGGGAGCATCCGAAGAACTCTCGGGCGCAGCAGAAAGATTGCTCATGTCATCCAGGATCTTCTGATCATATACCTGATTCTGTGCAGTCTGCTTTTTAAGAAACTCAGCGACCTTCTGCACTTCATCATCAGAAACGAAGGCGCCCTGCACGCGCAGAGGCTTGTTAAAGCCCTGAGGCGAGAAGAGCATATCACCATAGCCCAAGAGCTTTTCTGCTCCGGTAGCATCCAGTATCGTTCGGGAATCGACGCCGCTGCCGCACTTAAGAGCTACACGGCTGGGCATATTGGCTTTTATAAGACCTGTGATAACATCCACCGAAGGACGCTGCGTAGCTATGATAAGATGTATGCCTGCTGCACGGGCAAGCTGGGCGATACGGCAGATGGAATCCTCAACTTCCTTACCGGCTACCATCATCAGATCGGCAAGCTCATCTACGACTATCACGATCTTATAAAGCTTTTTAGCCACATTGCCCTCGGCATCCTTTATCCTGCCCTGCTCAACCTGTTCATTATACGCATCTATGCCGCGGACCTCGTGCTCGGCAAATATCTTATAACGATTGGTCATTTCTGCCACAGCCCAGGCCAGAGCCACATTTGCCTTTCTGGGATCGGTAACCACAGGCATCAGCAGATGCGGGATCTCGTTATATACAGAGAATTCCACAACCTTGGGATCTATCAGTATCAGTTTTACCTCTTCGGGATCAGCATTAAACAGTATGCTCTGTATAATGGAATTGGTAAATACCGATTTACCCGAACCTGTAGTTCCGGCCACCAGCAGGTGGGGCATCTTTCCTATATCGGCCACTATAACATGGCCGCTGATATCTTTACCCACTACAAAGGTGAGCTTTGAAGTGGCTTTTTTAAACTCATTTGATTCGATCAGTTCCTTTAAGGATACGGGTATTCTTTCCTTATTGGGTATTTCTATACCAACGGCAGCTTTACCGGGTATAGGCGCTTCGATCCTTATCTCTTCGGCTGCCAGATTAAGCTTAAGGTCATCTGCAAGATTAACTATCTTGTTGACTTTTATGCCTTCTCCAAGAGAAAGCTCAAAGCGCGTAACCGAAGGGCCCTGACTGTAATCGTTTACCGTAGCGACCACGCCAAAGGATTTAAGGGTCTGCTGCAGCAGCAAAGCGGTCTCTTTAAGTTCTGCTTCGCTATCCCCTTTTGCCCCCTTCTTTGGATCCTTAAGCAAAGAGATAGGCGGCTTTTCGTAAGGGATCTTTACGGGAGCCGTATTTGTCACAGGCGCAGCTGCCGGCGTCGGTGTCGCAGCAGCCGCGGCTGTCTTTGCCTTTTCCTGCTCATTTTTAAGCGCAGATGTGCTGCACTCATCAGGCATTACCTCATCTGCCGGCTTCATCACTTCGGTCTGAAGCTTTTCGGGTATCTTAAGGTCTTCATCATTTTCATCAAAAAATGAAGGCTTGGGTTTCTGGGGCAGATCTTCTGCAGCCGGTGCCGAAACGGGTTCCGGGTCAGCTGCCTTTATCTCTGTGATCTCTTCACGTGCAGGTTCTGCGGAAACCTCTGCCGGTTTGATCTCGGCGGTATCGGCTTTTATATCATCCCATGCAGGCTTAACTTCACGTATCTCATCTTCATGTATGCGTTTGGTATCTGCAGATATGCTCTCAGGCTTTTCCGTATATCCATCGGCTGCAGCCATGTTTTCATCCGGTATAAGCGTTATCTCATGCATATCGTCAAGTTTATGTACTCCGGGTATGCCGTTATCTGAAGTGCCCGGATAAGCACGGCGGCGGCCGGGACTGGTGGTTGCGAGGATCCTCTCATCCTCTGCTCTCTCTTCGGCCTCTTTGCGTCGTCTGTCATTTTCCTGTTTCTTTAAGCGTTTTTCTTCTCTGGCCTTTTCACGTTCTTCCTGGATCAGGCGCACTTCTTCTTCGTGACGCGCTTTTCTTCTGGCCGCTTCTCTCTGCTGTTCGATATGTTTGCGCCTGCGTTCTTCACGAGCCAGGCGTTTTTCTTCTTCGAGTCTTTCCAGTTCTTCCTCGTCAAGCCATTCTTCTTCGGGAGCTTCCGTTCTGTGCCTGCCTGACACCTCACCGTTGCCCGAAAGCATATCCATTATCCAGTCAAAGAAACTGCGTCCGGCAATGAGCATAACCGAAAAGATAATAAATAAGATCACAACAAATAAACCGCCGCCCTTGCCGAACAGGCCGTGGAATATTAGTGCAGGGACACCGAAAAGCACACCTCCGCCGCTGCCTTCATTATAGAGCGTAGTATTGATGAGTCCCAGCTTGCTGAAGAATGTATCCATCTTTTCCGCACGAGCTGAAAGAGCATCCAGATCCGTCCCCAGGAAAGCCAGAAACATACCGCTGAATACAATGACCAGAACAGTGCCTGTTATCTTGTGAGCCGGTATCTGTTTCTGTGCAATAAATACATGATAAAAATACGCGCCTGCGACAATGATAGGCAATATATAGGCCGGCAGGCCGAATATTCCCAGCATAAGAGTCTTGATAAAAGGTCCGAAACTGCCTTTTATTACCCCAAACATACAGAGGCACAGAACGATAAGCACGCAAAAAACAACAAAGAGAAGTACTATCGGAAAAATACTGTCTTCCGGTTGGGGACTTCTTTTTTTGCTGTTGCTTCTTTTTGCAGCTGTTGCAGCTTTACTGCTTCGCTGCGTGCTGTTCGATCTTGTATTTTTAGCTTTAGAAGATGCGTTTGTGCGTCTTCTACCGTTTCCGGCAGTTGCCAAGATCTTTCCTCCGTATCATCAAAAATGTCAGTTTACATCAAAAAAGTCCATGCCGCTCATATCTACCACATCAAAGTGCATATCGGCAGGCGGCACTTCAAGCTCATAATCCATATCCTTAGCCACGTGTTTTTTGGGCACGGGAAGCGGATTCTTTATCGGTTCGGAAGGATGAGCTTTTTCCTTTTCGGCTTCATTGACCTTCTGTCCGCTGTCCTTAATAATTTCTATATTCGAAAGATTGGGTATTTCCTTCGTATCGCCTTTAAGGGCTGCCTCATTATTATCAGGCTTTCCATAAGTACCGGGCGCTATAAGCCCCTGTCTTTTTGCTTCTTCAACAGTCATAGCCAGCTTAAGCGCAGGCTGGGGGCCCACAGGATTGGGGGGCACGGGCCTGGGCGCTGATGCGACCATGGTCTGGGGTTTTGCAACTTCCTTTGGCGGTGTTATGGCAGGCGCCGCAGCGTTCCTGGGATTGGAGGTCTGTGTTTTTTGCACAGTATCCTTCTTTTCTTCTGCCTTGGTAGCCGCATCATTGCTCTTATACTCAGCTGCTTTTTCAGCAGCCTGCATGACATGTCTGGGCGGCGCAAAACGACTTGCCCTTGCGCGGTCTAAAGCTGACATTTCACCCGGCTTTCTGGTATTGTTTTCTGCACCATTCCCCTGAGCATCAGAAGAAGGCGCTTTTGCGCCGTTTACCCCATTAGCAGCGGTGCCGGGGGCTCCCCCTGCCGCATTATCAGCTTTTTTCTCTATAACAGGATCGGGATTCTTACGGACTTTAAGAAAATCCAGCTGGCTTTCCAGTTCCCTTACCTTTGCCGCTTCTTCGGGAGTAAGAGTATTTGCCAATGTAAATACCTCCAATGATCTGTTTATTTATCGAGTAACTCTTCAATATGATATAACGGACGCTGTTTTACTTCACCGTAGATCTTACCGACATATTCGCCTATAACGCCCACAGCCAGCAGCTGCACGCCTCCAAGGAACCAGATTGACAGTATCAAAGAAGTCCAGCCTTTTTCCACATTGCCTGTCATATATGAAATAAAGGCATAAATTGCTGCAGCAAGGCAGACCAGAAGCACTAAAACACCCGTGCGCTGTACCATCTTAATGGGTTCGGTAGAGAATGAAGTTATTCCGTTTACCGCCAGCGCCAGCATCTTTTTGAGTGGATACTTGGATTCTCCGGCCATTCTCTCACCGCGTTCATAGACCACTTCGCCTGTCTTTAATCCCAGCAGCGGTATCAGGCCGCGAAGATATAGATTTGATTCTTTATACATCGAAAGCTCATCAAGAGCCTTCTTCGACATCAATCTGAAATCCGCATGATTATAGATCGTTTTTACTCCCATTGAAGATAAAAGCTTATAAAAACCCTGGGCAGTACTGCGCTTAAAAAACGAATCTTTCTTGCGGCTTCCGCGTATGCCGTAAACAATCTCGCAGCCCTCATGATATTTATCTACCATCTCTTTGATAACAGAGATGTCATCCTGAAGATCGGCATCGATGGAAATACTGATATCGGCACGTTCCCTGGCTGTCATAAGCCCTGAAAGCAAAGCAGACTGATGCCCGCAGTTTTTTGAGAGCTTCTGCCCCCATACATCTGCGGAACTGTCATGATTCTCCCTGATTATCTCCCAGGTCCTGTCCCTGCTCCCGTCATCAACAAGCAGCAGATAGCTTTTTTCATTGATGCTGCCGGATGCTTTTAATTCGTCAAGCACTCCCCGCAGCTTAGCTATACTGTCGGGAAGCACTTCTTCTTCATTATAGCAGGGTACAACTATAGCCAGAATCTCATTCATATCCTATCATTCATCCCAATTGGTATAAACATTCTGCACGTCATCATCCTCATCCAGCAGATCGAGTATACGGGTAAGGCATTTGACGTTTTCTTCATCGGTTACTTCCACATAATTCTGAGGAAGTCTTGTAACTTCCGCGCTGACCATGGCGATCTTCTCATCTTCAAGCGTCTTACGTACGGTCTCCAGATCATCGGGATCGGTAATTATCTCAAAGGAATCCTCTTCTTCCGAGAAATCTTCTGCGCCTGCATCCAGCGCTTTCTCCATGAGGGTATCGGCATCCAGATCACATTCTTCCTTATCGATGATTATCTGGCCTTTGGTATCAAACATAAAAGATACGCAGCCGGGAGTACCTATATTGCCGTTTCCCTTCGAAAATGCGGCGCGCACATTTGCAGCGGTCCTGTTCTTATTGTCAGTCAGTGTCTCAACGATTATAGCTGTTCCGCCGGGGCCGTAGCCTTCATAGGTAATGTGCTCATAGTTTACATTGCCGCCTTCACCCGAAGCTTTTTTGATGCCGCGGTCAATGGTATCATTAGGCATGTTGTTTGCCTTGGCTTTAGCTATAACAGTCGCCAGCTTGTAATTATTGGCAGGATCGGGGCCGCCTTCCTTAACAGCCACAGCAATTTCACGGCCTATGATGGTAAATATCTTTCCTTTTGCCGCATCATTTTTTTCCTTCTTATGCTTGATGTTTGCAAACTTTGAATGTCCTGACATAAAACTCTCCTTATCTTGATTTATTCCACGGTATTTTACCACATATAGTTGTTTTGTGCAAGTTATGTTAATCTGCTGACACTGATAGACTTTATCATCTTATCCTCAACATCTTCAACCTTAAAATGATAAGCACCTATATCGGTTTCAAAATGATCACCCTTTTCCGGGATATGCTCCATAAGCGAAATAAGATAACCGTTTATCGTCTCAAATTCCGTATCCCCAAAATCTATCCCCAGACGCTCTGAAAGATCTTCGAGCTTTGTAAGCCCTTCTATCAGATAGTTTTCGCCCTTATCATCTTCAACGATACGGTCGTTATCATCATCATATTCATCCTGAATATTGCCGACTATCTCCTCAAGGATATCCTCCATGGCTACCAGCCCGGAAGTCTGTCCGTATTCATCCACGACAATGACCATCTGTGTGTTGCTTGACTGCATCTGTTTAAACAATGAATTCACGGTCTTTGTTTCAGGAACAAAAACAGCCTCACGCAGTTCGTCCGACAGTTCAGCCAGCGTGGGATTAAGTTTGGGCGCCTCTTCACGCAGTCTGATAGCATCCTTAAGATGCAATATCCCGGTAATATGGTCCAGATCCTCATGAAACACGGGATAGCGTGAAAAATTATTATTTATTATCTCCTTGAGAGCATCCTTAAGTTTTGTCTCATCATCAAATGCCTTGATATGATTGCGATGCGTCATTATATCAACGGCTTCCTTATCGGAAAGCTCAAAGATATTGGCTATCATCTCTGCCTCTTCGGGCTCTATGGTCCCGTTCTCCTGGCCTTCATTGACTATGGCTATTATCTCTCTTTCCGTCCCGTCCTCATCAAGTTCCTTTTTCTTTTTAAAGAGCCGCTCAAACCATCGCGGCTTCGCGTCATCTTCCATTTTTCGCCTTTCTCCTTTTTTATTTACTTCAGATATCAGTTTCTTATATATACTCTCGGCACTCTCTTACCTATATCGCAGACTGCTTCGTAATTGATGCGTCCCGAAAGAGATGCAAACTCTTCCATCGTAATACATTCATCGCCATCTGCACCGACCAGCGTTGCCAGATCTCCGGGTTTAACCTTATCGTTTCCGGTAACATCCACCATCATCTGATCCATGCACACACGCCCCACCACCGGATAACGCCTGCCGTATAAAAGCACGCAGCCCTTATCGGACAGACATCTGGGATATCCGTCCGCATAACCCACGGATAAGGTAGCTATGCGTGAAGGATGCTCCGTGATAAATGTACCGCCATAGCTTATCGGCGTGCCTGCAGGCACATCTTTTACATGGATCACGCTGGTCTTTATCTCCATGGCAGGTTTTAATCTGATGCGTCCGGGATCTACTTCATCAGAAGGAAGCAGACCGTATGTTATGATGCCGCTTCTGACCAGATCCATATGAGTATATGGAAGTTCCATGATGGATGCGCTGTTTGCACAATGCTTTAAAGGTATTTTTATACCCATATCCTCAAGCGCATCGATAAAACTCTTATATCTTTCGTACTGCTGTTTAGCAGGTCCCTTATCCAGTTCATCTGCCCGAGCAAAATGAGTGAATATTCCTTCCACGCGGATGCCCGGCATCTGAGTAACAGTCTTTACAAATTCAAGGCCTTTCTCATCGGGCTGTATG
>CADAHD010000096.1 GCA_902787595.1 uncultured Lachnospiraceae bacterium | reverse complement strand
GCCAGCGCGAAACTCATCTTTCCGCCCATTTCGGCAAAGGCATCATACTTGACCAGCCCCAGCCTCTGAAAGGCGTCTTCGTGTTTTGAAAAGAGCAGGTCTATATCGTTTGCATACGCCTTTGATTCTTTCTTAAGCCGTGCTACATCTCCTGCCAGGCGCTGCATCTCATCCTCAAGGCTCATTGCCTCACTGCCCTGCATGAATCTTTCGTATCTGCGTCTTAAGGCATCCTGCTTTTTCATCTGCATCACCACCACTACCGTGAGGGCGATCACTGCTATCAGCAGTATCAGTATGGGAATGGCCAGATCCAATCCCCCCAGGCCTATAGCCTCAAGTATCCTGCTGTTCATTACTCAGTCTCTCGTATAGCTTATCAAAGTCGTCGGTACTGTAAAAATCTATCACCAGTTTTCCCTGATTCTTTTCCTTAAGGTCGACCACTACCTTGACTCCAAGCCTCTGGGCAAGAAGGTCGGCATATTTATCAAAGTGTAACTGGTACTGGGTAAGGTCAACTTTCTTTTTTGAGGCCTTCTTCGGAGCGGTCAGCTTCTTGACCTCTTTCTCCAATTCCCTTACCGACAGGTTTTTATCAAAAGCATCCTGTGCTACATCATACTGCTTATCGCCATCTTCGATAGCCAGCAGTGTTCTGACATGTCCCATGGAGAGCTTTTCATCTATTACCATCTGCTGCACGCGCTCATCAAGTCTTAATAATCTGATGAAATTTGTAACAGATGCGCGGCTCTTGCCCACGGTCTTTGCCACTTCATCATCAGTGGCATCGAATTCTTCTTTTAATCTCTGATAACCCTTTGCTACTTCTATGGGATTCAGATCCTCTCTCTGGAGGTTTTCAACGATCTGTATTGCAAGCTTTTCCTTAGGGCTCGAAAAGCTGCGCACGATAACGGGAACTTCCTTAAGACCCGCTATCTTTGCGGCGCGCCAGCGGCGTTCACCGGTTATAATGGTATAATGCTCACCGTCACGCGCTACCACCAAAGGCTCGATCATGCCCAGCTCTAAGATGGAATCAGCCAGTTCCTGAAGCTTATCTTCATTAAAATTTTCACGGGGCTGCGTCTTATCCTGCCTTATCTTTCCGATCTCGAGCATAAGGGGGGTACCCTCATTCTCTGCGCTTTTGGCATGCGCTGCCGTGGTATTCACATTGTTACGGATCAGACCGTCAAGGCCTTTCCCCAATTTATTCTTTGCTGGCATACTACGCTCCCGCATACTGGTCCAAATGCATACCGCGTTAGTATATCATGTAAATTCATCAAGGGCAAGACCTTTTTTTAGCCCCTGACGCAGAAAAAAGCCCCGGCTTTCGCCGGGGCCGGAATATGATCTTAGTTGGTGATGGTCTGCTCAGTTTCCTTATCGAATACGTGGATCTTCTCGGTATCGAAAGCGAACTTAACAACATCGCCGGGACGTGCGGTAGTTCTGGGATCAACGCGGGCGGTCATAGCGAACTCGTCCAGATCGAAGTACAGGAATACTTCAGCACCCAGAAGCTCGTATACACGGATGGTGGATTCGAATACTGAAAGAGGAGAAGCCTCAACCATCATCTCGCTGTCGTATACATCCTCGGGACGGATACCGAAGGTAACGGTCTTTCCGTCATAGTTGCCGTCGATGAGCTTCTTGCTCTTTGCAGCGTTCAGAGGAATAGCCTTGTCAGCGATCTTCAGGTAAGCGGTCTCGCCCTGGATCTCAACTACAGCATCAAGGAAGTTCATCTGAGGAGATCCCATGAAACCTGCAACGAAGAGGTTAGCGGGCTTCTCATACAGATTCTGAGGAGTATCAACCTGCTGTACAACACCGTCCTTCATAACTACGATACGGGTACCAAGGGTCATAGCCTCTGTCTGGTCATGTGTAACGTAGATGATGGTGGTGCCCAGTCTCTGGTGAAGCTTGGCGATCTCGCGTCCAGGTTGGAAAGAGGCTCGTCCATGAGGAATACCTTAGGATTACGCACGATAGCACGACCCATAGCAACACGCTGTCTCTGACCACCGGAAAGAGCCTTAGGCTTACGCTCCAGAAGGGGACCCAGATCCAGGATCTTTGCTGCTTCCTTAACCATCTTATCTATTTCGTCTGAAGGAACCTTTCTCAGCTTAAGACCGAATGCCATGTTATCATAAACGGTCATATGAGGATACAGAGCGTAGTTCTGGAATACCATCGCGATATCACGGTCCTTAGGCTCTACATCGTTTACCAGACGATCACCGATACGCAGCTCACCGGAGCTGATGTCTTCCAGACCTGCGATCATACGCAGAGTGGTGGACTTACCGCAACCGGAAGGACCTACGAAGATGATGAACTCCTGGTCTGCGATCTCAAGGTTGAAATCCTTAACAGCTTCGAATCCGTTAGGATATACCTTGCAGACATTCTTTAAAGAAAGACTTGCCATTTTAAATAACCTCCGTTAATTGTTTTATACACGGCATCACCATGATGCCTCACTATGCGCTATTATAGACTTGACGCCGGAATAAATCCATAGTCCGCCTGCCGAAATATCATTTTTGCTTTCGTCAGATTGACGAAGATGCCACTCATCGTGTATGATAAGGACTATGAATAAGGAAAGACTTATACAATATTTTACGCAGATGGGCATAGAGCTTGATGACAAACAGGCCGACGCTTTTATACGCTATTATGAAATGCTAATCGAAAAGAACAAGGTAATGAACCTGACCGCTATCACCGAGCCGGAGGATGTCCTTATCAAGCACTTTGCCGACAGCGTATCTCCCGGATCCCTTAGCGGAAAGCTTATTGATGTAGGCACAGGCGCAGGTTTCCCCGGCCTGCCTTTAAAGATCGCTTTCCCCGATCTTCAGGTAACCCTGATCGACTCCCTGAAAAAACGCGTGAATTTTTTAAACGAAGTAATATCAGAGTTGGGCTTAAAGGGCATAAGCGCTTTCCAGGGCCGCGCCGAGGATCTGGCTCGCGATCCCGCGCACAGGGAAGCCTATGATATCGTTGTTTCCCGCGCGGTAGCGCATATGAGCACACTTGCGGAATACTGTCTTCCGTATGTAAAGCGCGGCGGCCTCTTTATCGCGTACAAATCCAGGGAATATCTTAAGGGCGATGAAAAGGCAGAATCGGAAAAAGCCATAGAACTGCTGGGCGGCAGGACCGAAGACATACGCCGTATAAGTCTGCCGGACTGCGACGCCGACCGCTGCCTTGTCTTTATCAAAAAAATATCCGGGACCGCAAAGATCTATCCCCGCAAAGCCGGCACGCCTTCACGCATGCCTCTCGGAAAGCCGTTCTGACAGCTTTATCTTTTGATCTCATCTTTACCGGTCACCAGCGCTTCCTTTTCCTTTTTATTAAGTTTATTCTTTATCTCCCATTCGCGCTTCATGGCCAGACGTTTTGCTTCCTTTGGATCCTCGTCTTCAAACTCTTCTTTATAGACCAGAACGCACGGTCTTTTCGCGTGTGTGCATTTGGCTCCTTTAGGGCTTTCGTTATGTTCTTTCAACCGCCGCTCCACATCCGTGGTCCAGCCCGTATACAGGCTTCCGTCGGCGCATCGCAGCATGTATATATACGTTTTCAACAATATTTCTCCCCCGCTCTTTTCCTTGACGAAAACAGCCAAAGTCATTATACTATAGCGCATGAAGATTGAACAGGTAAACGAAAACCAGATACGCTGTATACTGACAAAAGAGGATCTTGAAGAACGCAAGATCAAGTTCAGTGAGCTGACCTACGGCAGCGAAAAGGCTACCCGTCTTTTTCGTGATGTCATGCAGCAGGCGAATTATGAATTCGGATTTTCACCCGATGAGCACCCTCTTATGATAGAGGCCGTGCCCATGCAGTCCGGCATGATAGTTTTCGTTATTACCAAGGTAACGGCTCCCGATGAGTTTGACAGCAAATTAAGCCAGATCGTCAACGCCCTCAAAGATAATATGGGCGGCGATGTTATCGATGACGAAGAGGATCTGCCTTTCGGCAGCAGCGATGATACGGAGCCCGTTACGGCTTCGATACGCATCAGCGCCGTCAGCAATAACAATAACGACCAGGCTGCATCCGTTTCCTTAAGCGATATCTTCAGGGAGATGTTCACGCGCGGAAAGGATAACTCCGCCGACAAAAAAGAACGCATCCCGGAAACGCGCCAGCAGGACCGCATCTTCGTATTTGACGATCTGGGCAGCGTGATAGACGCAGCACATTCCCTCTCCAATCTGGATCCGGGAGAAAGCTGCCTGTATAAGAACAAGCTTGACGGTAAATATTACCTGTTGATATATGCGGATTATCTTACACCCGGCGCCTACCGCAGCCTTTGCACTGCGATGTCGGACTTCAGCTCAGGCGAACCGCTCTCACCCAGCATGGAAGCCTATATGGAGGAGCACTACGATATAGTGATCCCGGAACACGCGTTGCAGTCGCTGAGGGAGATCTGAAAAAACATAAAAATAAGCACAAAAAAAGAGCCTTCGGCATAAGCCAAAGGCTCTTATCTTTTATTCAAAATCCTCTGCAAACACAGGCTCTTCAACCTTTTCGTTTATCTTATCAAAGAGCTCCTGTATCACAGCCTTTATCTCATCAACGGCATTATCGATGTTTACCAGCTTCTGTATGCTCTTGTCACGGCTTGCTATCTCTATCTGTCCGTTCTCGAGATTTCTGGGACCGGCCATCACTCTTACGGGCACGCCTATCAGATCGGCATCCGCAAACATAACGCCCGGGCGCACATCACGGTCATCGTAGATAACCTCAACGCCTGCTTTGGTAAGCTCCTTATAGAGCTTGTCAGTAGCCTCAAGGCATGCGGCATCCTTTGCCTTTAAGCAGCACAGATGCACCTGCCAGGGCGCGATGGATATGGGCCAGATGGGGCCGTAATCATCATGGCTCACCTCGCAGACGGATGCAGCCAGTCTTCCCACGCCTATACCGTAGCAGCCCATGATGGGAAGCTTTTCGGTATTATCGGAATCAGCATATTTCATATGCATGGTCTTTGTGTATTTGGTACCCAGCTGGAAGATGTTTCCGACCTCTATGCCTCTGCGGATCTTAAGGCTCTTCTTTCCGCATACCGGACATACGCCGCCTTCCTTAACCTTGGATACATCGGCAAATTCGGTGATGCCGCAGTCGCGCTCCAGATTGAGCCCCTTATAGTGGTAATCTGCTTCGTTAGCGCCTGCCACCATGGAATCCAGGCCCTTAAGGGTCACATCCACGATCACCTGAGCCTTTGCATTCAGATTGTAAGGTCCTATAAAACCTGCAACTATGCCGCTTTCGGGAGTAATATCGGCAGCATGCACCTTATCGCCCACCAGATTCACCAGCTTAGTCTCGTTTACTTCGTAATCACCGCGGAGGAATACTATCACATATTCGTCCGTCATGTTCTTCTGATATACAACAGCCTTGCAGGATGTTTCCTCTGTGGAATTCAGATATTTAGTAACATCCTCGATGGTCTTGCAATCGGGGGTATGAACCTTCTCAAGAGTTTCAAGAGCGGTGGAAGGATTCTCAACCCTGTTTTCCACCACTTCCATATTAGCCTTTAAGCCGCACTCATCGCAGAGCACTATGGAATCCTCACCTGCTTCGGTCAGCAGCATGTACTCATGTGAGATGCTGCCGCCCATCATTCCGGAATCGGATTTAACGGTGATCACTTCGGGTATGCCCGCGCGCTGATAGATACGGTTATATGCGTGATAAACCACATCGTAATATTTCTCCAGATCCTCCTGGGAAGTATGGAAGGAATAAGCATCCTTCATCGTAAACTCCCTCACGCGGATAAGACCCGCGCGGGGGCGCGCCTCATCGCGGAACTTGGTCTGTATCTGATATATCATAAAAGGATATTTAGCATAAGACTGGGCGTACTCGCGTACCAAATGTACCGCAGCCTCCTCATGAGTCATGCCAAGGATCATAGGGCTGTCGTTTCTGTCGGTAAAGCGCAGCAGCTCATCGCCCACGCTCTCATATCTGCCGGATTCCGCCCATAACGATCCGGGCATAACCACGGGGAACATAACCTCCTGGCCGCCTACCGCATCCATCTCCTGACGTATTATCTCTTCGATCTTCTTAGTGATGCGCTTCATTGGATGATAAAGCGAAAAAATGCCGTTAGCCATATACTTGATATAGCCGCCCTTTACCATCAGCGCATGGCTGTCAAACTCACAATCCGAAGGTCTCTCCTTGAATCTGTCTCCTACAAGTTTCCTAAGTCTCATATCTTCCACCTCTGAAAAATTACTGCACAACAATGGCAATTCTACAACCATTTGTACTTATTTGCAAGAGTTCTTCCTACCGTTGCTATTTTAAAGAATGTTCTATTTTATCGCAAAAGTCGTAAATCCCATTATAAGGGTAAGCAGATATATAAGGCCTATATGCACGGGATAGAACGCATAGAACACATATTTATTGATCTTCATACCGCGTGTACCATTATACATACCTACCGGTATCAACATGAATAATGCCATCAGCTCGGAAGGATCCATAAGCGCCAGCACCAGACAGCCCATACCAAAAGCAAGCTTTCTGCGCTTGCGCAGCAGATACATCAGGGCTATCGTCAGCACGCCGCCTGCAGCGTAGTCCGTCATGAGCAGCTCCGCTATAAGACCGAATACAAAGACAGGAAGGATAACTCCGGTAAATGCGTTCTTTTTTGCTGTTTCCCATTTGGAACCGATCAGCATAAAGAGCAGTAAGGTCACAAGACCGGAAGCTCCCATTATGATAAACAGTATGGGCATATTCAAAAGTTTTTTAAAGATCAGCGAATTTACGAATTTCCCCACCCAGCTGACATTTAAAAGGAAATAAACTGCTGCAGGTCCCGCCAGAAAAGCCGAAACATAAAACAGCGGCGTCAGTCTTGAATTGCTCTTTGACGTTTCTGTAAAAAAGCGGACAAAGGTTATGCAGAGCAGTCCCAAAAACAGAGTAAAGAATACATTCTGATATCCGGGATATATAAGTGCGCTTGAAAAGCCCAGATTAAACGGCAGCTCAGATATCAGCGCAAAAACCAGCATATTAAGAAGATACTTCCTGACGCTCCTTGTGTGTTCAAAGCCCTCTACCATCAAAAAGGCAAACAGAGGAAAACCGAACCTGCCTATCAGGCGCATAACTACAAGAAGTAGATTTATGCCCGCCAGAGACGGATTGGCCTGAAACAATTGGGTATATTCTTCCTGACTCAGATCCGGCGGAATCGCCGACTCAAGATAACACTCAATAAAGATGGCGGCAAAATGATCGATAAACATCGCGATAAGCGCTATTATCTTTAAGGCCGTGCCGCTTAAGCCTTTCTTTTTTTCCATTACAGCTGCTTCTTCCATTTTAGTTATAAATCCTCCGTTTTCAATTTATTGCTTTCACAGTCCGGACTGCGGCGCAGATTCAATAAACTCATAAATATCCCTGTAGACCCTTGCTTTTTTTGTCTCGTTTAAGACCTCGTGACGCATGCCGGGATAAATGCGGCCGCGGACATTTACATATCCCGCATTCTTAAGCAGCCTCATGGCCTTTGCAATGTCACGACGTGATATCCCGAATACATCATCACTGCCCGAGAAGAATCTGATGGGCAGCTCTTTATTGTTCATTGCAAACCCGTTCTTTGTATAGGTCAGCATGGTAAGCCTTATCAGATTGGCGTAGCCGTTCAGTGTAAACTTAAATCCGCAAAAAGGATCTTTATTATAGTCCTCTACTATTTTTCTGTCTGTGCAGAGCCACGCGTTTTCGATCCCCTCATCGTTGAACTTATTTATATCCACTGCCCCGAATACTATCTTATCCATTACAGAGGACTTTGACTTATCACCACAGAGCACACCCAGCGCTTCCGCAGCAGCCAGCCCCGCTCTCATTCCCTTAAGCTGCGAAGGGCAGCCTACTACACAGAGTCTGTCGATATCCGCATCGTATTTGCGGATATAACAGCGCACTATCAGCGATCCCATGCTGTGCCCCAAAAGTGTAAAGGGCAGCGTCTCATCCGGCAAAAGTTTCTTTGCGTATTCCTTTGTCTCAAGGCTGATCTCGTGCGCATCCTCTATCAATGCTTCATATCCGCCTTCGTACATATAGCCCAGATCATCGATCTCTTTTATGCTGCTGCCGTGTCCGCGGTTATCATGTATCACGCAGATATAACCTTTTTTTGCCATATAGCGCATAAAGCCCGCATAACGCTCCTTATGCTCGCTCATGCCATGCACCAGCTGAAGTATGCCTTTGACCTGCGAAGGATCTTCGGGCTCTATCCTCATTACCGACAGCTCAAGTCCGTCGCTTCCGGATATATGCTTATATTCAGATCTTTTAGTCATAACTCTCCCCCCGAAAAATCATTTATCAGCGCAGAAATTTTAGCACACAAGCGGATAAATGTAAAACCGCGGGGCTTTACGCCCCGCGGTCTGTATTAAGCATTATTCTTCGGAAGATCCGTCTTCGGTTTTTTCTTCCTTAACTTCGTTCACCACGATGTCGGGGTCTTCCTTCTTCTCGCCCTCTTCGGCAGGCTTGCTCTCAGGCTTTGCAAAGACATCTGTAACAGCCTTGGTGATCTTGCCGCCCACGCCTACAGCAAATTCGCCGATCCCGTTAAGGGTATCGCCCAGGGTTCCGCCGATATCGTTCAAGGTACCGCCGATGGAACCGCCGATGTTGTTGAGCGTCTTTGCTATATTGTGGATCTCATCCTGTCTGTAGAGATCATAATCAATATCCTGCAGCGCGTCGTAGCTTTCATTATCCTTTGCGGGATAAATCCATGCAGTCATGTCATGCAGCTGGATGTTGATGGTGCAGCTTGTATCGTCGCCGCTGTTGAACGGAAGCTCATATACACGCAGTATATCTTCCTCAAGCTTTTTGCATACAACAGGTTTGAAGCGGTTCTTGTCCATGCGGTCCAAAGGATAGGTATATCCGTCGCCCGGCTCCTTAAAGCTGATGGAAACGCAGCTCTCAGCAACATCTGCGCGTACAAATCTGCTCTTCATTGCAAAGCGGAATACATAATCCGTATCCTTTTCCAGCTGTACGGTCTTTGTGATGCCGGTATTAGCTCCGCCCTGAGCGATCTCGAAGCACTCCACATTCTCACCGTTCTCGGTAACCACCAGTCTGGTGCCGCGGCTGCTCGAAATCTTCTCATCCAACTTGAATCCTCTTGCTCTGAACTGTATTATATTTGCCATATTTTTATCCTCCATATTTTCTGAATAAGAAAAAGCGTCCGCATCCTGAGATACATTAAGCCGGATAGTCAGCTCATCGATCTCTGTCGCGCGACCGCTTTTTATAAGTCCCCTTGCCCTCTTGGGGTAGGTAGAACCGATGATTATTCCATTTTTATCCGTTACAATAATGTTTTTTGTCATGGGTGTCTCCCCCTTGCAACTGCGTATTAAATTGTTACCCCAGTGGTTTGCGTTTTTTATTATGGGTTTCTCCCCCAACCACGTCTTATTTGTAACACATTTTCTTTCCTTTGTCCAGACACCATCCGTTGCGTTTTCGCAACCGGCACGATCGATCAAGCAAAAAAAACCGGAGCTTTGATCAGCCCCGGTCTTTTGGGATCCGTACAGATACCTGTGTTTTATTTTACAGAACCTGTCTTGAAGATGAAGCGTACGCTGTTATCATAATCATCGCCATCATCATATGCGCCTGTGAAGCTGGTGTAGGTTTCGCCTGCGCGCCTTATTGCTTTGATGCGGTTTATTGTATCCGCTGCATCGTCGCCCAGCAGCTGTGATATTTTGCTGATGCCTTCCTCGTCGAACTTGACCATGCCGTTCATAAGTTCATTTGCGCCGTCATCCAGAGTGGCTGCTCCGTCG
>CADAHD010000095.1 GCA_902787595.1 uncultured Lachnospiraceae bacterium | reverse complement strand
CCACTCTGGATGTTAGGTTTTAAGACATCCCTGTCAAGATCTATCTTATCGGGATTTTCTGGATGGCGAGGAACATAGTTTCTCATGGTTTCCTGCAGTAGGACGGGAGAAATGATTTCAATGCCGGCATTGACACGGTTCTTATAGTAAGACCGCTCGTCTTCCTTATTCATCCACTGCACTACACAATGGGTATCTATAGGAAGTCCACCTAATTCCTGTGGAGAAAGCACCTTGGTGACAAGAAGGGAACTGTCATAGGGGTGCCCGTTGGGATGTGTCATCAAACTAGCCCAGGCTTTGTTTTTATGATGGAATGCGATGAAGCGGTTGAAATCTACGTCGAGGATAACATCCCCGCACATCAGTAGGAAATCATCTGTCAGTTGGGACATCTTAAACAGTGCACCAGCAGTGCCTAACGGAGTGGACTCTACAAAATAGCTGATATGTACACCAAAAGACGTACCGTCCTTGAAATAGTCCTGAATGACCTTGCCCATATAACCAACAACAAGAATTATTTCTGTAAGCCCACAAGCTTTCAGATTTTCTATCTGCCATTGCAATATAGGTTTTCCGCCAATTTCTATCATCGGCTTGGGCACCTCGCTGTTGACACTGGCAATACGTGTGCCCTTCCCTCCTGCCATAATCACTACTTTCATACGCCACCAAAGAACTTATCTTCCAACATCATACAAAGACAATGATAAACAGGCAGATGGAGTTCCTGAACCTTATATGTCTCTGTCTCAGGAACGCAAATACAAACATCGGCAAAGTCCATCAGTCGGCTTCTGTGCATACCAGTAAGACCTATCACTTTAAGTCCTCTTGCCTTGGCTGTAATCGCCGCATAGAGAATATTCTTGCTGTTGCCTGACGTAGAGATTCCCAGATAGATATCTCCAGGTTTCCCGTAACCATTGATTTGCTGAGCGAAGACCAGTTCGGGCAAAGAGTCGTTCATAAAGGCAGTAGTGAGCGAGGAGTGTCCTGTAAGGGAAATGGCTGGAAGGGCACCTTGTAAATTCTCTGCCAACACAGTACCCATTTCCTGGTCGATTCTTTTCAGCTCTTCTACCTGGTTGGCATAGATTTTTCTCTTCAACCTGAACTCCTTCATCAACTCACCAACAATATGTTCTGAGTCTGATGCAGAGCCGCCGTTTCCAGATACCAGAAGTTTTCTGCCATTCTGGTAGGCTGCTTCTATCAAGTCGTATGCCTGTCTGATGCTCTCGCCACAGACTGATAATTGTGGATACCTTTCAATTAGCAAATCAAAGAGATGCTCTTGTCTTCCCTCCATATCGCGTTATTTGTCTTTTTGAATCAGCTGCTGGATATACTTTTTCATTTTCACCTCATTGCCTTTGGTTATCTCGGATATCAGATTTAACTGTCCTTCGGCAAAAGTATGGAACTGGAACTTTTCACGTAATTCCTGTGGCATGTCTATCATCCTGATATACTCAGAAGTGTCCTTGGGCGCAACCACTCCTTCCTCTATTAATGTTTCTATAACGATGTCTGCCACACGACGATGAGAGATAGGATGATTTCCGCCAAGATTATAGATGCCGTTTTCAAAATGGTTATACATCATAGCATTATACATCACTTCGGCAACGTCATCGACATAGACATGGTCGCGGACGATCTCATCTTTGAACAGATCAATGCATCCCTTATCTTGCATCATCCTGTAGAAGCGATATACGATATTGGCATTCTTTCCTTTATGGAACTCTCCCCATCCAAATACATTGAAGAACCGGAATCCAATGATCTTGTTGTTCTGAAATCTGACTTTATTGCCGTCAGTGTATTTGTCAAAGAGCCATTTCGACCATGCGTAGATGTTATGAGGCAACAGATGGTCGAGCCCTCCTCCCTGGTGTGGGTTGTTACCATAGACTGCCGATGAAGAGGCATAGATGAACGGAACCTGATGACGGACGGCAAAGTCACAATACAGTTTGGAGAACTCATAGTTCATCACCATCATGACTTTCGAATCATTCTCAAGCACGTCGGCGTTGGCGCCAATATGAAAGATGCCTTGCACGTTGTCTATTGCTTCCAGGCTTTCCTTGACACTGGCCAAGCCATTGGAGAAATCAATATAGTCAGTAAACTGAAGTCCCACCAAATTAGGCATTTTCGCTTCTTCATAATTGTCTATAATAACGACATCGCTGATGCCTTTCTGGAACGGCACGATCACGGCTCCCGCCGCATCCTCTGCCACTGTAAGCGGAATATCACGTGTAAAAGTGAATGCCATCAGCCCGATACAGAGGACGGTAAATATAAGCAGAAGATACTTGGGGGGAATCTTCTTGCGTTCTTCTTTTTGTTTGACTACCGGGCTCATATTTTACTTCCCGTTCTCTACCGCTATCGAAGCAAATCGCGCATCGCTTATAACCGTATGAAGCCCTCTTACAACTGAAGAAATGGGCTCAATATTCCTGTTTACGCGTATGCCTGTGCTCAGTCTTATCAGCTCGGATATATGTCCGACCTGGCTGGCTCCGCCCGTAAGATATATGCCGTGACGGTAAATATCAGCTCCCAGCTCGGGAGGGGTCCGCTCGAGTATCTGCCGGATATTATCGACTATCATATTAAAATGTTCTTCAAGAGACTCAAACAGCAGCTCTGTGGAAATAGCTTTCTGAACAGGCAGGCCGTTTACCAGATCCATACCGTAAACAACGGCATTCTTCTTCTGGCTTTCTACCTCTCGCATGATTATCTTAAGTTTCTCGGATGTCTTTGAACCTATGACCAGATTATATTCCTTACGCACTGCAGCTTTGATAGCATCATCAAACTTGGCGCCTCCCACCTTGATGAGCCTGCTTAAGACTATGCCCCCCAGAGATAAAAGAGATATCTCTGTCGTGTCAAAACCGATATTAACGATCAGCACGCCGCGTGAAGTCTTAACATCTATGTCCATGCCAAGCCCGTCGGCAAGGGCCTTTTCCACAACAAATACCCTTTTGGCTTTAACATTGCTGTCGCGTATCAGATCCATAAACGCCCTGCGTTCAACTTCCGTGACATCGGTAGGTACGGCTATATAATAATCCGCCGGTCTTATCGCGCCCTTTGACAGGTCGTTTACAAAATAATGGATAAGCGTGTTCATATTATTTATATCCGCGATAACGCCGTTAGACACAGGATAAGAAACCTGTATGTTTTCCGGCGCTTTTTCATACATATCAAAAGCGGAATCACCATATGCGAAAAGGCTGTCGCGCCCCTGTATCGCTATCATGTTTTTTTCCATGAAATATGTATCATCGCAGCCGTTATAGATCTTTATATTGCTGGATCCCAAATCTATTCCGAATGCATTCATAACTAAAAAAATCCCTCCAAATCTAATCTGTCAAATCTTTATTCTAGCACAAAAAACAAGCCGTGTATACCGCAATATACACGGCCGAAACTACAAGATATGGTGCCGCCTTAAAGCAGGGCTTTGTTTTTTAACTGCTGTAGGCTTTTAAGTATGCCGAAGGCGCCGTGGGGGAAGCTGAGCCCTCCCTGGAAATATACCGCATAAGGCTCCTTCAAAGGACCGTCTGCCGACAATTCTATAGATGAACCGGAAACAAAGGCTCCGGCCGCCATGATAACATTGCTGTCATATCCGGGCATGGGCCAGGGTTCGGGCGTCACATGTGAATCAACAGGCGCTGCCGCCTGAATACCCTCACAAAAGGCGCAGAGTTTTTCTGCGCTGCCTAAAGTAACAGCCTGAATGATATCATATCTCTCACTGTCTGCAGAAGGATAAGCTTTGTATCCCGCCCTTTCATAAGCCGCAGCAGCAAAAATAGCCGTCTTCAAAGCCGATGCCGTAATGATGGGCGCCATAAACAGTCCCTGGTAAAATGCCGGCAATATTCCAAGGGATGCCCCAACTTCCTTGCCCAGTCCGGGCGAAGTGAGTCTGTATGCGGCATTCTCAACACACTCTTTTTTTCCGACGATATAACCGCCCGAAGGGCAAAGTCCTCCTCCGGGATTCTTGATAAGCGATCCCACAGCCAGATCCGCTCCGGCTTCGACAGGCTCACGCTCCTGCACAAATTCCCCGTAACAGTTATCGACCATGATCACCACATCCGCTTTGACGCCTCTGATGAAGCGTATAAGCTCTTCTATGCGTTCTACAGACAATGTCGGCCTGGTCTGATACCCCTTTGAACGCTGTATGGTCACCATATGAGTCTTTTCGTTGATAGCCGCCCTTATTCCTTCAAAATCAAAATCGCCGTTTTCCTTAAGATCCACCTGGCGGTAAGTAACGCCATACTCCTTAAGGGATCCGCTGCTGTGTCCGTTCCCCTTATCCCTGATGCCTATAACCTCTTCAAGCGTATCATAAGGCTTGCCGACAGGGCTCAAAAGCTCATCTCCCGGGCGCAGATTGCTCATTAGCGCCAACGCCAGGGCGTGTGTGCCGCAGGTTATCTGTGGTCTCACCAGCGCATCTTCTGCCTTAAAGATATCAGCATAGACCTCTTCCAGCGTATCCCTGCCCAGATCGTTATAGCCATATCCTGTAGTCCCCAGAAGACATGCTTCGCTCACCTGCTTTTGCTGCATGGCATGAAGCACCTTCATCTGGTTAAATTCCGCCATCTCATCTATTTTTTCGAATCTGGTTTTTAAAGATGCGCGTATCTCTACGCCCATCGCGATGATATCGGCATCAAGTCCCATTTTTTTGTATTGTTCAGCTAACATCTGTCTCTCCCGTCTTTACGAATGCACCCTTACATATTCTTTTTCGATCCACAGATCCGTAAGTTTTTGCTTATTCTTCCATTTAAGCTTTTTGACATATACTTTCTTCTGCTTTTCGGTCTCGATGTTTTCGTAAGAAAGTATCTTATCAATGAGCTCTTCCTTACTCATTTCCGCTGCTTCCGCGCGTATTTCTTCCGTATGTTTGAACCAGTCCATCCACACCGCATTATTGGCACTTATCATATGATATTCCTTCCCGCTGTTTACCACAGCCTTTCAAGCATATATGCGACTATATCGGCAGCAGGATCTTTAAAGCAGCTCCTGTCTATCCATATAGCATCAGCTTCACGCTTGAACCAGGTCACCTGCCGCTTTGCAAAATGCCTGCTGTCGCGTTTTATTGTATATACAGCTTCCTCCAGGCTGCATTCGCCCGCAAGATAAGCATATATCTCTTTATATCCAAGCCCCTGCATGGCAGTGGACATGCGCGGCACGCCGCGTTCCCTTAGCGCGCGCACCTCTTCCACCAATCCCGCTTCTATCATTTTATCAACACGCGCATCAATACGCTCATACAGCGCAGCCCTGTCATCGGTAAGCACAAAAAAGCGGGCGTCGTACGCAGCCTTGTGCCCGCGCTGCTGCGCATTATGCGCCGATATAGGATAGCCGGTTTCATGAAAAAACTCAAGAGCGCGTATCACGCGTTTTATATTATTCTCATGTATGCTCTCACAGGATACCGGATCTACGGCTTTGAGCATGTCATACAATTCACCCGCTGTCTTTTTTTCAAGCTCGCTGCGGTAAGACATATCCGTCTCTTCTTCGGTAAATTCTATATCGTAAAGAACGGACTGTATATAAAAACCCGTGCCGCCGCAGATCACAGGGATATGTCCGCGCTCATATATGCCTTTCATCGCTTCTTTTGCCATCTTCTGAAATATGGTTATATTGAAAGGCTCTTCAGGCTCAAGAACATCTATCAGATGATGCGTTACCCCCTGCATTTCTTCGGCTTTTATCTTGGCCGAACCTATATCCAGACCTTTATAGACCTGCACCGAATCGGCAGATATCACCTCGCCGCCTATCGCTTTCGAAAGCGCCACGGCAGCATCGCTTTTTCCTGTAGCCGTCGGCCCGGCGATGATCACAAGCTTATCCATCAGCTGACTATCCTCTTAAACTTCTTTTCCAGATCTGTGCGGCTCATCGAAAATATCGTAGGCCTTCCATGCGGGCAGTGATAAGGATTCTTAAGGCTTAACAGCTCATCAAGAACCGCATCCATTTCCTCTCTGCTTATAACATCACCGCCTTTGACCGCAGCCTTGCAGGCCATGGTCGCCAGAACGCGGTCTATCACTCCGGGCGCCCTGCCGCCTCCCCTTAGAGCCAGATCATTCAGTATATCGAGAAACAGGCTCTTGGGTTCTTTTTTATACAGCTCAAGCGGAACGGTGGTAATAGCCACATCACTTCCGCCAAAACTCTCGACATTAAATCCCAGCGCGCACAATTCTTCTTTATATTGTTCAAGGGTTTCGCTTTCACTGCGTGAAAGGGATACAATTATAGGCGGAGCCAGCTGCTGTACATATACATTGTTTTTCTCGTATTGCGCCACTAAGCGTTCATAATTGACCTTTTCATGAGCAGCATGCTGATCCACGAAATATATCTTATCCTGATACGAAAATATCCAGTAAGTATTAAAAACACAACCCAGCAGATTATACTGTTTCCTGGCATTGGCGCTGATAACCCGCTCAGTCGGCAGCATGGACAGCTGAGTCGCATTCTTCCACGGGTCTTCGGGTATAGGAGGTTTTTCTTTTGGTGCAAGAGAAGCAGCGGTAATATCACTTTTAGCCTTAAGCTCAACTACATTCGCTTTATCATCCTCATCGTCAAAACTTATATCAAATATGTCTCTGTCGTTATGACTGTATTGGTCAACATAATTACCGTTATGGTCAACCGTCTGACTACTTGGGTCTATGGCGTCTGCTCCGATATTGGAAATATCACCGGCAGCAGATTCAGCCGGCACTGATACTGCTTCTCCCTCCGCACTTACCGTTTTCTCAGCTTCTTTCAGCTCTTCTGCCCTGCTCTTTTCAAAAGGCTCCGGAGTGTCTTTTAGTACGGGCCTTATATTGCCCTCGCCCTCTGCCTCCGGGATCATCTCACGTTGATGCAGGGTATCCGCCACACCTTTACATATGCTGTTATAAACGGTCTCCCTGTCCGAAAAACGTACATCCATCTTGGAAGGATGCACATTAACATCAACAGAAGCGCTGTCTATATTGATATGAAGAACGCAGAAAGGAAACTTATGCTGCATCATATAACCTTTATAGCCTTCTTCTATGCCCCTGCTGATGATATCGCTCTTTATATAACGTCTGTTAAGGAAATAGTTTTCGAAATTCCGGTTGGGCCTGTTCATGGCCGGGCTTCCCAGATAACCGTCGATACGTATACCGTTTGCCGTAAAGGAAACAGGCACAACAGACCTGGCCGCTTCACGGCCGTAGATGCGGTTTATGACTTCCTTCAGATCACCGTTTCCGCTGGTCATAAAACGGGTATTTCCGTTCTGTACGAATTTATAAGAAATATCGGGACGTCCAAGAGCCAGACGTTCCATCAGCTCGGCTATTGCATTTCCTTCCGCGCTGGCTGTCTTTAAAAACTTACGCCTCACGGGCGTATTATAAAAAAGATGCGCCGCAATGACCGTAGTCCCTCCCGGCGCGCCTATATCTTCGACTTCGCCGGCCACGCCGCCGTTTACTTCAAGCTTATGCCCCAGCAATTCTCCGGCACATTTGCTGATCATAGTCACTTTACATACCGATGCTATGGATGCCAGAGCTTCACCGCGAAAACCCATGGAACTTAAGCTGTTAAGATCATCAATGCCGTTTATCTTTGACGTGGCATGCCGCATAAACGCATTGGGCATGTCTTCTTCGCTGATGCCGCTGCCGTTATCGGTCACTCTTATATAGTCTATGCCGCCGCCTTTTATTTCAACCGTTACTGCATCCGCTCCCGAATCCATGGCATTCTCCACCAGCTCTTTAACAATGCTGGCAGGCCGCTCCACAACTTCACCGGCAGCTATCTTATCTATTGTATTATTGTCAAGAAGATGTATATTTCCCATCGTTATATACTACCATTCAATTCCCATCATTCTGCTAGTATCTGTTCTTCAGCCTGCTCTGCAGG
>CADAHD010000094.1 GCA_902787595.1 uncultured Lachnospiraceae bacterium | reverse complement strand
ATCTGAGTGACGAGTTTTCGCAGGTGAGTTATGCCAGCGGCAGTGAAGAACCAATTACGCCCAGTCTTATAGCAGGAACCGACAGACTCTGCATACCCACGATGCTGGCTAAAAAATACGGTGAGAGTTCCTGGACATATGGGGAAGAAGCTCTTGAAATGAGCACTGCCGACGAGGCTTTCCCTGTGGACAGGCTGATAGAGCGCGCGCGTGAAGGAAGAGCGGTTGAAGTGGAAGCTGTGGATTATAATCCCGTGGATCTGCTGGCGCTATTTATACGTAAGTGTTTATCGCGCTTATATGCTCAGGCGCCTTTGGAGAAGGTGGCGGCGATAGTTATCACCGTGGAAGAACCTGATGAGCAGATGATAGCTATTCTGGGGCAGGTAGTAAAGACGCTGAGGCTTAAGCCTGAGAGAGTTTTCTTTCAGAGTCATGCGGAGAGCGCTTATCATTATATCATGCACCAGCCCAAGGACGTGAGGGTAGCCGATGTATGTATATGCGATCTTCGCGGCAACGGACTTCATGCGATGCTCTTTACGGAGAACAGGCAGACCAGACCGCATGTTGTTATCATGCAGGAAAGCATATATGAGGATTTTGTCCCGGAACAGTTTGACGGGGTAAAGAATGCCGATGTCAAAAAGAGCAAAAAGGATGAAAAGTTTAACAGCATACTGTACGGCGTGATCGAAGACAAAAGGGTATCTGCGGTATATCTGCTGGGTGAAGGCTTTGAGGGAGACTGGCTTTCCGAAAGCCTGAAATATATATGCAAAGGCCGCAGGGCTTTTAAGGGAAATAACCTCTTCAGCAAGGGAGCCTGCTATGGCGCCAGGGAAAAGCTGGAGCCTTCGGAGGAAGAGAAGCTCTGCGTATTCCTTGGACAGGATAAGGTTAAGGCAAATATCGGTATGATGGTTATGCGCGAGGGCGTTGAGGCTTATATGGCGCTTCTGGACGGCGGCAGAAACTGGTACGACAGCTATAAGGAATGTGAGCTGATGATGGAGCCGGGGGAACGACTGGATTTTATCGTGACTCCGCTTAACGGAAAGAATCCCAAAACCGTGCCGGTATATCTGCAGGGACTTCCCAGGAGACAGAGAAGGGCAACCAGGATACATTTAAAGCTTACTATGCTTTCGGAGACCAGAGTGAATGTGATCATTACGGATATGGGTTTTGGAGAAATATTTGCTCCTTCGGGTCTTGAATGGGAGAGCAGTTTTTCAATAATGTGAGGTCGGGATATTGACTACTATCCATCAATGCGTGGGGCGTTATGCGAATACCCCGCTGGTGATCAAAAATACATATATAAGGGTATGGTGCCTGGAAGAACTCTGCTATTATATCTGTGAAAATGCGGATCTTCTGGATGACAGCTTTGCTTCAAACGAACTGATAGACTGGGTTGCGGATGAATGCGGTCTTAAAGAGCTTGCGGCCAAACTGAAGGTGGTCCGCCGCCAGAGTGTCAAGCTAGAGAGCTTTGTCGGAGAGATACTGAATGCTGCCAACTATGTGGATGAGGACGAGCTTAAGCGCATAGGCAAGGTGATAAGGGCTAACAGGAGCATGCCGGAGACAGGCAGGCTGATGGTGTTGGCGGATTATTTCCTGCGCGGAGGCAACTTTATGTCGGCGCTCAAGACCTATGAGCGTCTGCTGGGAATGAAACAGGACGGGCCTGATGAACGCCGGCTTTCCGGCATATATATTAATCTGGGAGTTATTTATGCAAGGCTTTTCTGTTTTGCGGAGGCGGCGGATTATTATATGAAGGCTTATGAACTGGAACCTTCGGATGATATAATGTTTGCTTACCTGGCAGCCAAACGCATGCAGCTGGGGGATATGGAATACCTGGATTTTATTTCTACGCTGGATATGGATACCACGGTATCTGCGCAGGTCGAAGAAGTGATGGCGCAGGCGCGCAGGGATTATAAAGATTCACCGACAGGCAGAATGACGGATGAACTGAGGAAGCTTCGTATGGGAAGCGACCGGAACGAATATGCGGCAGAAGCTTATGCATTCCTTCAGGACGAAAAGGACAGATACAGAAAGTTCATGGCGGAGTAGCATATGGGTTTCTTTCAAAAGCTGAAAGAAAAATGGAATAAATGGTTTTCCGGCGATTATGACGATACTGAGGAAGAATGGGATGAAAAGTCGCTGGAAGATGATAAACCGGCAGCCGAAAGGGGAGCAGGATATTTTAATGATGCCGATACCCGTACGGTATATGTGCTTGAGACTCTTCAGCAGATGAGCGAGGCCGCCGGGAAGGCGGAGCAGTATAAGAGTGAATATGATGCCGTTACGGCGCTGCTCAAAGATACGGAAGAGATAGAGGCGCTGGTCGGTGATATGCGTGACAGCATAAGCGCTCAGGCTGAAAGGATAGAGAAGCTGGAAAAAGAGCGCAGACTGGCTTATGAGGATGCCGGCATTCTGGATGATTACAGGCTGGATCTGTTAAAACGCTATGAGGATGTCATTCCCGCGGCTATAGAAAAGATGAAGGAAGCGGAGAAATACCGTCGTCTGGTAAAGATGGATCTTCGCAAGATGGAAGCTGAGAAAGCTTCTAACCGTTATCAGATGAAGGAAGCAGTGGTCACGCTTTCCAATTGCAGGGGCGTGGCAGTCATAGTTGCTGTGGCTGTGATATTTGCCATCCTGATCCTGGCGGTGCTGCAATATGTCATGAAAATGGATGTGAGCTGGGGCTATATACTGACAGGAGGCGCAGGAGCTATTGCGCTGACTGTGATGTTCGTAAAATATCAGGATGCGGCTAAAGAGATAAGACAGCTCACCAAAGCGCGTGATAAGATCATAGTCCTTCATAATACCGTAAAGATACGTTATGTGAATAACACCAATCTGCTCTCATATATGTATACAAAGTATGATGTAAATTCATCAAAGGATCTGGAGGCAGACTGGGCAGATTACATAGATGTCATGAATGCCCGTGTTAAGGATGAAAGGCTTCGTCAGGATCTGGAGTATTATTATCAGAAACTGACCGAAAGCCTGCGTAAATGCGGCATACAGGACCCTGAGATATGGACCAGGCAGGTCAGGGCGCTGGTGGATCCCAGGGAAATGGTGGAAGTGCGGCATGCGCTGATAGGCAGACGCGGCAAACTGCGCGAGCATCTTGAATACAATAAGCAGATCACCGGGCGAGCCCAGGATAAGATAAAAGATCTGGTATTGGCTTATCCGCAATATGCGGATGAGATAGAAGGAATAGTAAGACGCTATGATGGCGGCTGAAAAAAAGGAGGAATCAAATGAAACCCATCAAAGAAGGCAAGGTAAGAGAGATCTATGATAACGGCGACAGCCTTATCATGGTAGCAACGGACAGGATCAGCTGCTTTGACGTGATCCTTAAGAACATCATCGAAAAGAAGGGTACTGTGCTTACCCAGATGTCAAAGTTCTGGTTTGATATGACCGGTGATATCGTAAAGAATCACATGATAAGCACGGATGTAAATGAGATGCCCGAATTCTTCAGAAAGCCGGAATTCAAAGGCAAGAGCATGATGTGCAAGAAACTTACGATGCTGCCCATCGAGTGCATAGTCCGCGGATATATCACCGGCAGCGGCTGGGCAAGCTATCAGAAGGACGGCACTGTATGCGGCATTAAACTGCCTGAAGGACTTAAGGAATCCGAGAAGCTGCCTGAGCCTATCTACACTCCCAGTACCAAGGCTGAGATAGGCGATCATGATGAGAATATTTCCTATGAGAGATCCATCGAAGTTCTTGAAAAAGAATTCCCCGGCAAGGGAGAAGAATATGCAAAGAAGCTTCGTGACTATACCATAGCGCTGTATGTGAAGTGCGCAGACTATGCGCGCAGCAGGGGGATCATCATAGCTGATACAAAGTTTGAATTCGGTCTGGATGAGAACGGCGAGATCATCATCGGTGATGAGATGCTTACGCCCGACAGCTCACGTTTCTGGCCGGTAGAAGGCTATGAGGCAGGCAAGAGCCAGCCTTCCTTTGACAAGCAGTTCGCCCGTGACTGGCTCAAGAGCAATGAGCACGACTGGAAGCTGCCTGTAGAAGTAGAGCAGAAGACCATCGAGAAATATCTTGAAGCATACCGCCTGTTAACCGGAAAAGAACTTGAGGTATAAAAACTTTATGAGAAAAAGGTTCTGAAAACAAAAAGATTCTGAGAACATGGTGTCATCCTGAGTAATAAAAAAATGTCATCCTGAGCGAAGCGAAGGATCTTCCCCGATCCTTTAAAACCGTTCAGGATGACATTTTTAATTTAGTAATGAGCCTTTGTTTATACGCTTACCACGCCTTTGGCGCCCAGCAGTTCTTTGTTGGCGTCGAGTACCGGCTGCACGAAGTCGCGCAGGTATACCTCAACCTGTCTGGGAGAGCGGCCCACATAATCGGCGGGATTCATCTTTGCTTCCAGGGCTTCCTTTGTGGTATTGAACTTGGGATCGGCTGCGATCAGATCCAGCAGATCGTTGTCTTTGCCTTCCTGCTTGATATGCTTTCCTGCTTCCATGGAGAGCTTGCGCACTTCTTCGTGCATTTCCTGCCTGTCGCCGCCGGCTTTTACGGCGTCCATCATCAGATTCTCCGTAGCCATGAAGGGCAGTTCAGCCATCAGATGCTTGTTGACCACCTTATCATTAACGACCAGTCCGTCTACTACATTAAGGCACAGCTCAAGTATACCGTCTGTTGCCAGGAAAGCTTCAGCGATGGAGATACGCTTGTTTGCGGAATCATCCAGTGTGCGTTCAAACCACTGAGTAGCGGAAGTGATCGCAGGGTTCAATGCGTCGATTATCACATATCTTGAAAGGGAAGCGATGCGCTCGCTTCTCATGGGATTGCGTTTGTAAGCCATAGCAGAAGAACCAATCTGTGACTTTTCGAAGGGTTCCTCAACTTCCTTTAAATGCTGGAGCAGGCGGATGTCGTTGCTCATCTTGTGGGCAGAAGCAGCGATGCCTGCCAGTATATTGAGCACACGGGTGTCGACCTTGCGTGAATAGGTCTGTCCGGAAACCGGATAGCAGGACTCAAAGCCCATCTTTTCAGCGATCATCGGATCGATCTTATCGATGGTTTCGTCGTCGTCGTTAAACAGCTCACGGAAGCTGGCCTGTGTGCCGGTTGTGCCCTTTGAGCCTAAGAGTTTCAGGCTGCCTGATACATAATCCAGATCTTCCAGATCTATCATGAATTCATTGATCCAGAGGGCAGCTCGCTTGCCGACCGTAGTGGGCTGCGCGGGCTGGAAGTGGGTAAACGCCAGAGTGGGCAGATCCTTGTATTCCTTAGCAAATTTAGCAAGCTCATCGATAACGCACACAAGCTTTTTCTTTATCAGCTTAAGCGCTTCCTTCATCACGATGATGTCTGTGTTATCGCCTACGTAGCAGGAGGTTGCGCCCAGATGTATTATGCCCTTTGCTTTGGGGCACTGAAGGCCGTATGCGTATACGTGGCTCATAACATCGTGGCGTACTTCCTTTTCACGCGCGCGCGCATCATCATAGTTTATATTGTCTTTATTAGCCTTGAGTTCTTCGATCATATCGGGCGTGATCTGATCAAGGCCCAGCTCCATCTCTGTCTCCGCCAGGGCTATCCATAAGCGGCGCCAGGTCCTGAATTTCATATCCTGTGAAAAAATGTACTGCATGTCCTTTCCTGCATAGCGCTCGGATAAGGGACTTGTGTAGATGTCTGTAGGCATTTATCTCTCCTCCTTAGGATCATTATACTAAAAAACAACGAGCACATTATAATATAAGACCGCTGTATATTCAAATGTAAAAATGATGGCTTAGGTAGAGGACAGGGGGACGGTCCTTCTGTCCTCACACTTCATAGTCTTCAAGTTCCAGAAGGCAGCGGACCTCGTGTTCCAGCTCGCTTTCGGACAGGGAAGGGGAGAAGGCGCCTATCTCCTCCATGATGCCGATATCGGCGTATTCGGAATCATCTGTGGCATTGGCGATAAGGAAGGGTTCACCATCGATCTCAGAGATGCTCATGCGATAGTATGCGCCGTTAAATTTATATGTTCGTCTTAGTTTGTATTTTTCTTCGCCGGAGGTAAATACCTGTTCGGCACCGTTTTTTAACAGCATCGCTTCGACATATTCAGCCATGCGTTCAACGTCCCGCAGGCTGCTTTTGGAAGGATCTGTTTTAGAGCGTTTATCTAATTCTTTTTCGATATAGTCACGCAGGGCTATTCGCTCTTTAAAGTAACGTATGGCGAGCTCTATTACATCGTTTATCAGAAAGCCGGCTCCGATCAGGAGAATGACTTTGATGAATCTTTTAAAGCTGTTATTCTTCATTTATTTATCTCCTTTTTTGCGGGGATTTACTACAGCTACACGTACCAGAGGGATCTTTTCGTGCAGGGCGGCTGCCCAGCGGTGATGGCCGTTAAGTATCATATATCCTCCGATCTGCATCCTCTGTATTATGATAGGCTCGGGAAATATATCCTCATCATATCGCTGGTTTCTGCGTATTACTTCACAATAACCCTGTATAATATGTTCGTTAGGTCCGATATTGTCAAAAGTAAATTCATCGTCCGGGTTGGGCTTTAGCATTTCAGGCGGAAGCTTATGCACCATCAGCCGCACAAGAATGTTAACTCTGACCATTTCCCGTCGGTCTTTATATGTTTTTATGTCATTGCGAACACGTTCAAGAAAATCACTGCTCCAGCTCATCTGCCCCTCCTTTGCCTTTCAGCCGCTTCTTCAAGCTTACGTATCCGGTCTGCTTCTGCCAGGACTTTTTCTGCCCAGTGTTCGTCAGGTTCGCATACCCTTAAGACTTTAAAACCAAAGCTGCGGGCATTGGCGATGATAGCTTCTTCGTCATCCACATGCAGTGATATGTGGTAGTGGCCGGGCATCTTCTGGGGCAATATCTCGCTCCGGCCGCGCTGTACCTCGGCGTTATGTCTGTAGCCATTGATGATACCGTTGAATTTAACTCCGTAATGTCTGAAAAGATTGCGGATATAGACATCAGCGCGGAAAGATGAAGTATATATCCAGACTTCAAATCCACGGGACTGGAGCTCGTGGATCAGATCCACCGTGCCCTTCCGGAGACGTTCGCTGAACACATGGTTTAAGGGAAAACGCAGTGGGGGCTCGGTATCGAAAGTATCGGGATCGACAAACAGTACCTCATCCAGATCAAAAGAAATTCTCATATAATAACTCCTATTGCGACCGTTAAAGTTGTAACTTAGTGTTGCTGTAACGGCTGTAAACAGACAGATCCTTACATTACGGGATTATATCATAACAGGCAGGGGATAGTAAATCGGCAGAACGGTATTGCACGATCAGAATATTATTTAATCTGCGCTGCGTATCAACTCCATAAATTTACGGGCAGCCATGCTGACTTCGCCGTTTTTGGGGGACAGCATGCTCACGGCGCGTTCGGGAAGGGAGGTGCTTAAGTTAAGACGTTTTACTATACCTTTATTCAGTGCATCTCCGGAGAATTCTTCGGTTATGCCGGCTATTCCCAGACCTATCCCGGCCAGCGATATCAGCAGTTCGTAGCTTGCCAGCTCTATTTCCGGCTCCAGCCGCAGTCCTTTTTTCAGGAAACAATCCTCAAGGAAGCGGCGCGATCCGGCTTCTTTTTCGAGGAGAATGAGGGGCAGGGAGGATATCTCCTTTAAGCTGTAGGTCTTTGAGAAATCGATGGGATAATCCGCAGCGGCTACGAATGCTGTATGCGTTTTAAAGCACATATAGGATTCGAAGCGTTTATCTCTTTCGTTCGTGGTTGCAAAAGCTATATCTACCGTACCGTTGTTAAGAAAACTCATAACGCGCTTTGAAGTGCCGTTTAATATACGTACCTTAACTCCGGGATAGATGCGGTGATACTGTTTCAGATATTTGAGCAGATAGCATTCTGTCAGGGTATTGCTGGCGCCTATTGTAAGTTCGCCGCGCACCAGTTCC
>CADAHD010000093.1 GCA_902787595.1 uncultured Lachnospiraceae bacterium | reverse complement strand
CTGGGCAATAAGGTAGTCTGCCATAATATCCCCATCCGTCCCGGACGTAATACCGCACTGATCTGCGAATCTGCTGCGGTCAATTACCGTCTTAAGAAGATGGGATATAACGCGCCTCAGGAGCTGTATAAGCGTATGCAGGCAGCATTGGAGAACAGGGACAAACTGCAGTAAATAAATGACCGGGCCGCCGTCAGGGCGGCGAAGTATCCGTACGGGAGGAAATAAATCATGTCAAAAGTAGTATTTGGAGTGGATCTGGGTGGAACCACCGTAAAGATGGGACTCTTTGATCCGGAAGGAAATGTGCAGGACAAATGGGAGATAAAGACCAGGAAAGATAATAATGGCAGCAATATCCTGCCTGATATCGCAGCATCAATAAAGGCTAAGATGTCCGAAAAAGGCATTGATAAGAATGATGTTTACGGTGTGGGCATAGGCGTTCCCGGACCCGTTGACGCAAACGGCGTGATCTATAAGGCTGCAAATCTGGGCTGGGGTGTATTCTCCGTAAAAGAGGAACTGGCCGTGCTTTTAGGCGGCATCCCCGTGGAAGCCGGTAATGATGCAAATGTTGCGGCTCTGGGCGAGATGTGGCAGGGCGGCGGCAAAGGCTATAAGAACCTGGTGGCTGTAACACTGGGTACCGGCGTAGGCGGCGGCATCATTGTAGAGGGAAAGGTCCTGACAGGCGCTACCGGAGCAGGCGGCGAGATCGGTCATATCCATATAGTCGATGATGAGCCGGAGGCTTGCGGCTGCGGCAATCACGGCTGCCTTGAGCAGTATGCTTCCGCTACAGGCATATCGCGTCTGGCAAAGAGAAGACTGGCCGAAGACAATAAGCCTTCGTCTTTAAGAAACGGAGATCTGTCGGCAAAGGCTGTATTTGATGCGGTCAAGGCCGGCGATGAAGTGGCAAAGGAGATCGCTGTGCGCTTCGGACATTACCTTGGAAAGGGACTTGCGGCAGTGGCATGCGTGGTCAATCCCGAGATATTCGTTATCGGCGGCGGCGTGTCCAAGGCCGGCGAGGTTCTTTTCGATTACATAGTTGATGAGTATAAAAAGTACGTTTTCCGCGGCAGCAGGGATGTTAAATTCGCGCTGGCAACGCTTGGAAACGATGCAGGCATCTACGGCGCAGCAAAATTAGTGCTGGATTGAATGATTTTTTGAAATAAAAATGGATTCAGCGGCATTGATAAAAGAGAAACTGACAGATATCGCAGGAGAAGGCAATGTACTTGAGCATGAGAGCATGAGCAGGCATTGCAGTTTTCGCGCAGGCGGGGAGGCGCGATTTTTCGTCACCGCGCAGGATGAAGCTGTACTCCTGGGGCTGATGGAGCTGATAGAGGAAGAGAATCTGGAGTGGTTCCTTCTGGGGAACGGCAGCAATCTCTTAGTCAGCGATAAAGGCTACGACGGTATCATGATAAAGCAGGGGAAAGGCTTTGAGGGCATCAGCGCAGACGGAGATGTCATAACTGCGGGACCGGCGGCGTTATTAAGCCGCATCGCTGCATTTGCTGCAGAACATTCCTTAAGCGGAATGGAATTTGCCTCCGGAATACCGGGAAGCCTGGGCGGCGCGCTCACCATGAATGCAGGCGCCTATGGCGGCGAGATGAAGGATATCACGGCCGGAACGCGCATTTACTTTTGCGGTGAAGGCGTGCGCAGTGTTGACAATGCGGGAATGGATTTTGCTTATCGCAGCAGCGTGCTCAAGCAAAAAAGAGGCGTAGTACTGGGCAGCAGCTTAAAGCTGGAACATGGCGATAAGGAAGAGATACTTAAGAAGGCGGCAGAGCTCAACCGTCAGCGCAGGGAGAAACAGCCTCTGGAATATCCCAGCGCCGGATCCACCTTCAAACGTCCGGAGGGATATTTTGCAGGTAAGCTTATATCCGACTCCGGCTGCAAAGGGATGAGCATCGGCGGAGCCTGTGTTTCTGAGAAACATGCAGGTTTCGTTATAAATAAAGGAAATGCAACGGCGACCGATATTTACGGCCTTATGTGCAAAGTACAAAAGAAAGTCAGGCAGGATTTTGGCGTCGTGCTTGAACCGGAGGTAATACTTCTGGGGGACTTTGATGAAAACTAATGATTTACGCAGACCAAAAAGAAAGAGAGAGCTTTACTTTGATATACTCTGGGTCATAGCCATCATCTTTCTTATATTTTCGTATTCAGACGGTGTTAATGCATACATAGATCTGCAGATCGGTACGCTTCCGTACTATATAAGCCTTTTTGTGGCTATGTTTGTGCGCTTCCCGCTGTGGCTGTGCCTTATGATAAGCGGCGCGATACTGCTGGATATGCATGAGGCTATCAAGACAGTATGGCGTAAGCGTATATTGCGCATGATCATCATACTGGTTGTTTTTTCGTTTCTGTATTATCTGGCGGATGTTAAGGCCGGCAGGGATCAGTTCGACCTTACGCGTTTTATTCCCGATATTTATAACAGGGAGCGCATAACCCAGTTCTGGTATCTCTATGCTACGCTGGGCTTTTTGATCTGTCTGCCTTTTATGCGGCCCATGGTCAAGAATATGCGTGATGAAGATTTCATTTATCTGATAATCGCGGTATTCGTGCTTTCTTCCATTCTGCCGCTGTTTAATATGTATATACTTATGGACCGCTACAGCCTGAATATGAATATGAAGCTGGAGTGGATCACGGAGGTCATATTTATCTATCCGGTTATGGGATATTTCTTCCATCACAGGACGAGCGTGGATCAGTGCAAAAAGCTGGCTCTTATACTGGTGCCTCTGGATCTGATATGGCTGATATATAATACATACATACTGTCGAACAGAGGCGTATCGATGGGTGATTATGTAATGTATCCCGAATATCACAGCGCTGTGACCATGCTGCACTGCGTTACCCTGTTTGTTGTTTGCAAGGCTTTGTTCAGGCGCAGGGAACACAGGGTATGGGAACGTATCATGGGCTCTCTGGGAGGCTGTTCACTTGGTATTTTCCTGCTCCACGGTTTTTTCCTGGATGGCAGGATCGAGATAATAGAAAATATAAGGCTCAGTATCTGCGGGGAACCTACAGGCTTAGCCAGGATAGGCGCCGCATTGTTATGGAGCGTGATAGTGTATCTGGTATGCTATCTGCCGGTATGGCTTCTGCGGCGTATACCGGGATTCAGGGATCTTACGCTGTAGCCGGCTGTTTCTGCTGTACCGGTCTTGTATGCCCCTCCTGTTTGAGGGACGTTGTTTTCGGAGGGATCTAAATGCGTTTTGTCATAGTTACGGGCATGAGCGGCGCCGGCAAACAGACCGCTATGAAAATGCTGGAAGACATGGGATTCTACTGTGTCGATAATATGCCGGTACCCCTTATAGACAAGTTCATAGAGCTTTTTTCCGGACCCGGCAGTGAAGTATCCAAGGTGGCTCTGGGTCTTGACGTGCGCGCGGATCAGGATTTTGATGAAGCTGAGCGCACGCTTCTTGCTCTCAGGAGAAAGGATTATCCTTTTGAGATAATCTTTATGGATGCCGATGATAAGGTACTGATAAAACGTTACAAGGAGACCCGTCGTGTTCATCCCGTAGCCGGCAACGGAAGTCTGGAGGAAGGGATAAAACGCGAGAGGGAGATATTAAAGAATGTCAAGAATACCGCTGATTATATCTTTGACACTTCGAATCTTCTGACAAGAGTGCTTAAAGAAGAGCTGGATAAGATCTTTTTGCAGGACGGGGAATACGCTAATCTGATAATAAGGGTGCTGTCCTTTGGTTTTAAGTACGGTATACCTGCCGATGCGGATCTGGTATTTGATGTCCGTTTCCTGCCCAATCCTTTTTATATTGACGAGCTTAAGCTGATGACGGGAAATGATGCGCCTGTGCATGATTATGTCATGAGCTTTCCCGAGGCGGGGGAATTTCTTGAGAAAGTGAGCGATATGCTGCACTTCCTTATCCCCAATTATGTCAAGGAAGGCAAACATCAGCTGGTCATAGGCATAGGATGCACCGGAGGGAAGCACAGGAGCGTGACCCTGGCCGGTGAGATCTATGAAAGGCTTAAAAAACAGGGAAAATACGGAATAACCATCACTCATCGTGATGAGAAGCTTTGAGGCGCCGTCATGTCTTTTTCTTCTAAAGTCAAAGATGAGATGGCGGGCATCGTCCCCGCTTCCAGACATTGCGGCATAGCCGAAACAGCAGCATTTATCGCTGCTTCGGGGAATGTAAGCGACGGAAGGCTTGTATTTACCGGCGATTCGGATCCATTCAAAAAAAAGCTCTTTACATTACTCAAAAAAACATATAACATAGAACAATACGACGAGAACAGGGGATTGACGGAAGGATCCGCTGCGGAGATACTGGGATCCGTGCATTTTTCAGAAATGAATGAAGGCGCTGTATCCGGGATAATCCTTAAGCAAAGCTGCTGCAGGCGTTCTTTTCTGCGCGGTTTTTTTCTTGCAGGAGGCTCGATGAGCGATCCCGCAAAAAGCTATCATCTGGAAATGGTATGCAGCACTCAGGCTCAGGCCCGACAGCTAATAGAGCTGATGGAAGGCTTTGATATCAGGGCCAGGAGCATGAAGCGCAAGGGGCATCATGTGGTATACCTAAAGGAGAGCGAGGCTATATCAGAGTTTTTGAATATTACCGGAGCGCATCTGTGCATGATGGATCTGGAAAATCTCAGGATAGAAAAAGGGCTTCGCAGTGACGTAAACCGGCGGGTAAACTGCGATACTGCAAATATAAACAAGAGTCTGGCGGCTTCCAGGAGACAGGTGGAGGATATAGAATTTCTGAAGCAGGAGATAGGCCTGGGGCGTCTGCCGGAGAAGCTCAAGCTGGTAGCGGAACTGAGACTGGAAAACCCGGAGCTCAATCTGGTGCAGCTGGGTGAGATGCTGCAGCCGCCGGTAGGAAAATCCGGCATAAATCACCGCTTAAGAAAGCTGCAGGACATGGCAGAAGAATTAAGGAAAGAGAAGAAAGAAAAGAAAGAGTCGTAAAAGGATCTTCAGGGAATATTTAAGGAGGGAGTTATGGAAAAGACAGTTAAGGTAGCGTTGCAGGAGGGCATAAATGCGGATGTGGTGAGTCTGCTGGTTCAGACCGCATGCAAGTACGAAAGCCGCATTTATCTCAAAGAAGGTGAGCGCAAAGTTAATATGAAGAGCATCATGGGCATGATGAATATGGCAGTAAGCTGTGGGGAAGAAGTTACGGTCATTGCTGAGGGTACCGATGAAGAAGCTGCCGCAGCTGATGTTGAGAGCGTGCTGACCGGCGCAGAAAACTGAGTAATATCCAAATAAAATGATAAAGGAGAAAAAAGATGGCACAGAATCCTGTAGTAACGATAACAATGGAAGACGGAAGCGTGATGAAGGGTGAGCTTTATCCCGAGATAGCTCCCAATACCGTTAACAACTTTATAAGCCTTATAAAGAAAGGCTTTTATGACGGTCTTATTTTTCACCGCGTGATCGAAGGCTTTATGCTGCAGGGCGGCGATCCCAACGGTACAGGCATGGGAGGCCCCGGATACAGCATTAAGGGAGAGTTTGCGCATAACGGCTATAAGAACGACCTTAAGCATACACCCGGCGTGCTTTCGATGGCCCGCGCCATGAATCCCGATTCTGCAGGCAGCCAGTTCTTTATCATGCACAAGACCTCTCCCCATCTGGACGGAGAATATGCGGCTTTCGGCAAGATCACAGAGGGTTTGGAAGTCATCAACAAGATCGCTTCCACCAGATGCGATTATAACGACCGTCCCCTGCAGGAGCAGAAAATGAAGAGCGTTACCGTAGATACTTTCGGAGTAGACTACCCCGAGCCTGAGAAAGTCTGAAAGAGCGCGATATGTACCTGCGGTGGGAGCATCATCGGCGGATCCGGCGCGCGTTTTAGCGCCAGCCGGACCGTCGATGTGGCCCACCGAGCGAGGTTCTGCCGGAACGCGGATACAGCAAAATGTATATCTGCGGTGGGAGCATCATCAGCGGATCCGGCGCGCGTTTTAGCGCCAGCCGGACCGGTGATGTGGCCCACCGCAGCAGAGATCTGACCCGCGTTCCGGCATGAATTAATATAAATTTGTAACGTTCATATTTTGTTCATAAATTGTTTTATTTAAGTTTATTTTAATATCATTTTAAATACATTTTTATATTATATGATTACATCATCAAAGGACAACACAAGTCCAGCGAAACCTAAAAAGACATTAACAGCAAAACTTTTTCATAATTTATGCCAGGTGGATCCGCAAAGATCTGCCTGGCATCCTCCCTTTTCAGGGGAAAAAACTTCCGGAAAACAACAGAAAGATGATAATGGGCCGGGCGGGGTAAAACTCCCTTTCTCTGCGGCTGCGCTTAAGTGGATAGCCCTGATCACAATGATCATCGATCATATAGGCGCATCCTTTTTTAAGTATTATTTTATGGCTCACGGAAAATACGAACCGCTCAGTACCACATATGAAGTGCTCAGGGATATCGGCCGCATTGCTTTTCCGATCTATATTTTCCTTCTGACAGAGGGATATATACATACAAAGAATGTGACAAAATATCTGCTGCGTCTGGGGCTTTTTGCGTTTATCAGCGAGATACCTTTTGATCTGGCGTTTTATGATAAGGTATTTTACTGGAAGAAGCAGAATGTATTCTTTACCCTCTTTATAGGGCTTCTGGTCGTGCATGCCATGGACAGCATAGCAGCCCAGGGCGGCGCGGAGTCTGTCAGGAAAGGCAGCGGAAAGATACGGCAGCTCCCTGCGCTGTATTTTGCCTTTTGTAATGCGGGGCTTGTATGCGCGGCAGCGGCTCTGGCATATTTTATGAAGACAGATTATAATGCCGTAGGAGTTCTGGCTGTATGCGCCATGTATCTGCTTCGCAGATTCCCCATCAGCAGGATAGTGGGGACTTGTGTGATACTGCTGGCTTCGTCCGTGCGGGAGGTCTTTGCTCTGGGCGCCGTATTGCCGATATCGCTTTATAACGGGCAGAGGGGGCGCCAGCTTAAGTACTTCTTTTATCTGGCCTATCCCGTGCACCTGATGATACTGTGGCTTTTACGCATCCCATTTGGCATTTAGAGGGTGCAATAATGCGTGATCTGTGTTAAAATGGACAAATGCAGAATGTATTGATAGTTCACAACCATTACCGTATCCCCGGAGGGGAGGATACGGTGGCGGATAATGAAGCAAGACTCCTTGCGACCCACGGGCACAAGGTCATCCGCTATACCAGAGATAATTCTGAAAAGAAGGGGAAGCTTTCACTTCTCCTTAATATGTTCTTTTCTTTCAGAACCTATAATGACATAAGAAAGATCATCCGCAGGGAGGCTATAGACGTAGTGCATGTGCATAACACGCTCTTTATGGTAAGTCCTGCGGTTTATTATGCCGCGGCGGCGGAAGGAGTTCCGGTGGTTCAGACCATGCATAATTTCCGCCTGCTCTGTCCGGCAGCCACCTTTTTCAGGAACGGACGGGTATGTGAGGAATGCATTAAACACGACGGCAGATGCGCGCTCAAAGGAAAGTGTTATCGCGGCAGTCTGGTACAGACGGCGGCTGTGGCGCTTATGAATTATATGCATTTAAGGAACCGGATCTATAAGGAAGTAAACTTTATCTGTCTTACGCAGTTCAATAAAGAGAAGCTTTTACTGCTGAACAGGAAGGAACAGAATATAGATCCGCAAAAGATATATATTAAGCCGAATTTTACCATAAAGCCCGATGTCAGGGCGGCGGAAGCGAAAGAGCCTTATTATCTTGTGCTGGGCAGGATTGAAAGGTTAAAGGGCAGCGCGCTTATCGCAAAAGCGTTTGCCGCAAACGGAAGAAAGCTTATCTTTGCCGGTGACGGTGATCAAAAGCAGGCGCTTGAGCAATATATTGAGCGAAAGGGCATTGATAATATAGAATGCCGCGGGCAGCTGGATCATGAAACGGCTATGGAGCTGCTGGCCGGAGCCAGGGCTCTTATCGTGGCGCCCCGCT
>CADAHD010000092.1 GCA_902787595.1 uncultured Lachnospiraceae bacterium | reverse complement strand
GGGATAGTAAGCCTTGAATCCATAGAGAATGCCGTGTCTCAGGATACGATACTGGTATCCGTGATGCATACGAATAATGAGATAGGTTCCCTGCAGCCCGTAAGTGCCATAGGCGAACTGTTAACGCGCAAATATCCGAAGGTGCTCTTTCATGTGGATGCGGTGCAGGGCTTTGGCAAGGCCAGGATATATCCCCGGGAAATGGGCATCGATATGCTCAGTGTCAGCGCGCATAAGATACACGGGCCCAAGGGCGTGGGACTTTTATATGTAGCAGGCGGCACAAAGATCAATCCCGTGATCTACGGCGGCGGGCAGCAGAACGGCCTTCGCTCCGGCACGGAGAATGTTCCCGGCATCGCGGGACTGGCGATGGCGGCGCAAAAGCTTTATTCCGAGCTTGAATCCGAGCAGGATAGGCTCTATACTATAAAAGAAAGATTCATAAGCGGTTTAAAAGAATTACCTGATGTAAAGATAAACGGCATACCGGGTGAGGATGCCGCAGCCATACGAAAGAGCGCGCCGCATATAGTGAGCGCATCCTTTGGCGGCGTGCGCGCGGAGGTGCTGCTGCATGCGCTGGAAGAGCGGGACATATATGTATCCGCCGGAAGCGCCTGCGCCACACATAAGCCCGAACCTTCACGCACGCTTCAGGCCATAGGTCTTAAGAAGGATATGCTTGAAGGCACGCTGCGCTTTTCGTTTTCAACATTTACAAAGGAGAATGAGCCTGAGGAGGTCCTTGCAGCGCTTAAGGATATCCTGCCGGAGCTCAGAAGATTTACGAGAAGATAAATGCTTCCTTTCAGGACTAATATCACCATTTTCATAGTGGAATTTCTTTGCTCCGTGCTTTTGCAGACTTTCTACACCGTGTCCGAATACGGTGTGGAGAGGGCGTTTCTCGTGGGCTTTGGCCTGATACCCGTATTTCTTGTATTCATTCTTTCCTACAGGATAAATAACGAGGCTGTTGTGGTGCGCTGCCTGGCGGTTGCCGGCATAGCATCGCAGTATTACATGTCTTCGGTTTCCCATACACAGGGCATGCTGGTGTTCATGTTCCTGGCAACGGCTACTACCATCGCTCTTTTCTTAAAGCAGGCTTTCCTGACGGAGTATTTTGCAGTGACGCTGCTGGTGCTCATACTGATAGGCATATTCAGACCTACCGAGATAACCGCCTTTTTTGAGATGAGCCAGTATGTCACCTACATCACCATGTATGCGTTTGCGGGAGTGGCGCTGGTATTCATCAGCTACAGCGTGGCCAGCTATAAACGCGAGATGGACGAACAGTACGAAGTGGCAAGGGAAGCGCTGGAAGCCAAGAGCAATTTCCTGGCCAATATGAGCCACGAGATACGTACCCCCATGAACGCCATCTACGGCATGGCCGAGATACTCGAAGGCCGCGGGATGTCCGGTCCGGACAAGGAATATGTTGCAGTCATAAAAAGATCTTCGGAAAATCTTCTTTCCATAATCAACGAGATACTGGATTTTTCAAAAGTCGATTCAGGTAAGATGGAGATACTCGACGAGCCCTACAGCTTTAACGAGATGCTGCAGGATGTGGTATCGATCATCGAAGTGCGTATGAAGGATAAGAAAAACCTGCGTCTGTGCTTAAACATCGATCCCAATACGCCCTCAAAGCTGCGCGGCGATGAGACAAGGGTGCGCCAGATACTGATCAACCTGCTTAACAATGCCGTTAAATTTACGCATCAGGGCAGTGTAACGCTGGATATCGTATGGCGCGACGAGAGCGATATCTATAATATGAACGTGGGACGCATGACCATCTATGTGCGTGATACCGGTATAGGAATCTCGCAGGAGAATATCAAGAAGCTGTTTACGGCTTTCGGTCAGATAGATACCAAGAAAAACAGGAATGTGGAAGGTACCGGACTGGGTCTGGCCATATCAAAGAGCCTGGCCGATGCCATGGGCGGAAGCATAAGCGTTGACTCTGTTGTGGGCAGGGGCTCGGTATTCACCGTTGTGCTGCCGCAGAAGGTAGAGGACGCCACTCCCAGCCGTTTCCGTTTTACTCATAGCATTGTGGGCAATAACAGCAATGAGCAGAAGGGCAAGTTTGCTCCGGATTTCATAGCCCCCAAGGCAAAGGTGCTGATCGTTGATGATAACAAAGTCAACCTGCAGGTGGCGCAGGAACTGATGAAGATTTTCGGCATAAACGCCGCCACGGCAGAAAACGGACAGGATGCGATAGACAGGGTTGCAAAGAACCTGATCAGCTATGATGTGATATTCATGGATCACATGATGCCTTATCTGGACGGCGTTGAAGCCACTAAGCAGATAAGAGCCTTAAAGAGCGAGTATGCGCACAGGGTTCCTATCGTGGCGCTTACCGCCAACGCAATCAAAGGCGTGGAACAGCAGTTCATGGCCGTGGGCATGAACGATTATCTGCCCAAACCCATACGTATAGAGCAGCTTTCAGCCATACTTAAAAAATGGATACCGCCCCAGAAGATATTCCCTGCAGGCACTCCCATGGAAGAAGTGGAGCGCAGGGAAGCCAGCGTGCGCTGGGACGATCTGAGCAAGGAGCAGAAATTAAAGCGTCTTGACGGCATAGATACGGCCACAGGCGTCAATAACTGCGCAGGCAATGTGGATGCATACTTTGAGCTTCTCAAAACCTACGCCTCATCCAACCTGATCAACCTGCTGCAGGATTTTTATCAGAAGGAAGATATAACGAATTATACGGTCATAGCCCACTCGATAAAGGGCGCCAGCCAGTCGGTAGGAGCGCTTGACGTGGCGGAGAAGGCTTATGCGCTGGAACGCGCCGGCAAACGCAATGATATCACTTACATCTGGGATAATCATGACGACCTGGTGGAAGAGTACAGCGGCATATTGGAAATCTCAGGACCGGAACTCGCATTTGATAAATCGGCCTTAATCTGATATAATACATAGATGGGGTATTAAATTTTGGGGGTGCAAGATGTTTAAGGTAGCAATTTGTGATGATGAGGCAACGGCTCTGCAGCTCAATACACTGCTCACAGAGAATATCCTTAAGGAAGAGGGGATCCCGTACGAACTGGTGGCGTTCAATGACATCCAGGAGATGACGGATGCACTGGTAAGACCGGGACAGCCTTACGATCTGCTGATCACCGATATACTTGCGACCGGGATCACAGGCATCGAAGCGGCTGAGAGGCTCCGCAGCATAGGGGACAAGCTGGATATAATCTTTATCTCGTCCACTGCGGAATATGCCCTTGAGGGATATAAGGTACAGGCGTTGCGCTATTTAAAGAAGCCCGTCGATATCGAACAGTTAAAGGAAGCGATCCTTATAAGCTACAGAAAGACATCCCAGAAAGATGGACTTTCGCTTACCTGCGACGGCAAGCTGTACAGCATACGCTATGACGAGATAGTATATGCGGAAAGCCAGGCCAGGGATGTTGAGCTTACCTTAAAGGACAGACGGCTCGTTACGCATATGAAGATTTCGGACTTTGAGAAACTCCTGCCGGATCAGTTTTTCCGCTGCCACAGGTCATATATTGTGAACCTGCTGGAGGTAGAGAATATAGAGCGCTATCAGGCTACGATGAAGAATCAGGATTATATACCTATCAGCCAGCAGCTTTATACCGAGATGAAAAACAGGATGTTCCAGAGCCAGACCAAGAGGTAAGAGATGTTTCAGGCTTTTTTGATCAAGTACGCGGAGATCGCGATAAAGGGGAAAAACCGCCCTATCTTCGAAGACGCCCTTGTAAAACAGATACGCAGGGCATTAAAGAAGGTGGACGGTTCTTTTCATGTGTTTAAAACCCAGGGCCGCATAAATATAGATTGCGGTGAAGGCTACGATTATAACGGAGCGGTAGCAGCGCTTACAAAGGTGTTCGGCATAACAGCCGTCTGCCCCGTGCTGGTACTGGAGGATGAAGGCTTTGAAGTTCTTAAGGAAAAAGTCATAGCTTATATGGGCGAGGAGTATCCCGACCGAAACTTAAGCTTTAAGGTGCATGCGCGCAGGGCCAGGAAGAATTATCCCGTTGAGTCCATGGAGATAAACAGGCTCATGGGCGAGGCATTGTTACAGGCTTATCCCGAGATGCATGTGGATGTTAAGACTCCCGAAGTGATGCTCGATATCGAGGTCAGGGAGAAGATATATGTTTATTCAAAGAGCATACCCGGCGCAGGCGGAATGCCTTCGGGAACAGGCGGCAAGGCAATGCTGCTCCTGTCCGGCGGTATCGACAGCCCCGTTGCCGGCTATATGATAGCCAAGAGAGGCGTGAGCCTGAACGCCGTATATTTTCATGCGCCGCCCTATACCAGTGAGAGGGCTAAGCAGAAGGTCGAGGATCTGGCGCGCATAGTAGGCGATTATGCCGGCGAGATATTTCTGCATGTGATCAACTTCACGGAGATACAGAAGTATATCTACGAATGCTGTCCCCATGAAGAGCTGACGATCATAATGCGCCGTTATATGATGCGCATCGCGGAGAAGATCGCGCTGGAGCAGAACTGCCTGGCGCTGGTGACCGGCGAATCCATAGGCCAGGTTGCATCGCAGACGATGCAGAGCCTGCTCTGCACAAATGAGGTATGTGAGGAGCTGCCTGTTTTCAGACCGCTGATCGGTTTTGACAAGCAGGAGATTGTGGAGATATCCAAACGCATTGATGCTTACGAAACATCAATACTGCCTTTTGAGGACTGCTGCACGATCTGGGTTGCAAAGCATCCGGTGACCAAGCCCTCTGCAAAGGTGATAAGAAAGCATGAAGAGAGACTTGAGGAGAAGATAGACGAAATGGTAGAGCGCGCCCTTTCCGAAAGGGAGGTAATAAAGATCTGACGATAACAAAAAAGGCGCCCCTGAAAGGGCGCCTGTGTTTTAAACGGTATGTTGATGTTCGATCAGCCGGCGAGATAAGGCTGCAGCGCCTTCATTATCTCTGCTGCTTCTGTTTCGTCAGTCACATGGATGTCAAGCTCGATGGGCTTGGAAATATCAAGGCTGAATATGCCCATGATTGACTTTGCGTCGATGACATATCTGCCCGAGATCAGGTCGAAATCGCAGTCAAAGCGGGCAATCTCGTTAACGAAAGCCTTTACCTTATCGATGGAATCGATCAGAATCTGTGTATTCTTCATTTCGATCAAATGCTCCTTTCGCAAATTATTTAGTCTGATATTATATTAGAGCAATTGGAGAAATAAGTCAATAATGAAAAAACGCGTGTCCTTTCATAATCTGGGCTGCAAAGTAAATGCATACGAAACCGATGTTATGAGCGCACTTTTTGAAGATGCGGGCTATGAGAACGTGCCCTTTGAGGAGCCGGCTGATGTGGTGGTGATCAACACCTGCACCGTTACCAATATAGCCGACCGCAAGAGCCGTCAGATGCTGCACCGGGCAAAGAAGCTGAATCCGGACGCCGTGGTGGTGGCTGCGGGCTGCTATGTGACTGCCGATGCGGAGCGCGCACTCAAGGATGAAGGCATAGACATATGCATAGGAAATCCCGATAAACCGCGTATCGTGGAGATAGTGGAAGCGCATATTAACGGAAAGGGTATGCAGGAGGCGGCTGCGGAAAGCAGTGAAGCCTGCGTATCAAATAAGGATTTCCGTCTTACGCGCTTAAACGAGCGTACAAGGGCGTATATCAAGATACAGGATGGCTGTAATCAGTTCTGCAGCTACTGCATAATTCCTTTTGCCAGAGGCAGGACGGTAAGCCGCAGTAAGGAGGATATCCTGGCCGAGATAAGGGGCCTCACCGTGCTGGGAGTCAGCGAATTCGTGATCACCGGCATCCATGTAAGCTCTTACGGTTATGATATCGAAAAACCTGATGCAAAGCCGAAGGCAGACTGTTTTGCGCCGGAAACTCTGCTGGATCTGCTGCGCAGCATAGACGCCCTTGAAGGCGTGAGACGCATCAGGCTCAGCTCGCTGGAGCCCCGCATAATAACAAAGGAATTTGCGGAAGGCTTAAAGGAAATAAGAGCGCTGTGCCCGCACTTCCATCTTTCGCTGCAGAGCGGCAGCGACAGTGTGTTAAAGCGCATGAACAGGCATTACGATACAAAGGATTATGAAGAGCGCGTGGCTATACTGCGCGGCGTCTTTGATGATCCTGCGATCACCACGGATGTGATCGTGGGCTTCCCCGGCGAAACAGAGGAAGAATTCGCGCAGAGCCTTAGCTTTGCGGAGAAGACGGGCTTTTATCAGATGCACATCTTTAAGTATTCGAAGCGCAAGGGGACTGTGGCGGCAAATATGCCGGGACAGCTTACGGAGGCGCAGAAGGCAGAGCGCTCCGACCGTATGGAAGAAGCGGAACGCAGGATGACAGAGGAATATATCAGCAGGCATGTGGGGCGCGAGGCGGAGGTTTTGTTTGAAGAGGAGTGCGTGGCAGCAGGGCAGAATATGTTAACCGGCTATACGCGTGAATACATCAGGGTGGCCGTCCCCGCGGATGCAAAAGCAGGGGATATCAGGCGCATACGGCTTACGCCCGGTCCTGAGGCCGGAATTCTTTCGGGTGTTGAATTATAAAGCGCATTGGGGTATAATTAGCCCATAATCTTATGCATTAAGGAGTGTTTATGAGCGAAAACGTAAGTAACACACAATTTTTTAAGGTGGAAGTGGAGCAGGTCGACAGCGTAAAGACCATTCTGGAAGAGGTTTACAACGCTCTGTCGGAAAAAGGCTACAATCCCGTTAACCAGATCGTAGGTTACATAATGAGCGGGGATCCCACCTACATTACCAGCTACAAAAACGCCCGCAGCATAATCATGAAAGCAGAGAGGGATGAGCTGGTTGAGGAGCTTTTGACAGAATATATCCGCAGCAATAACTGGCCCGGTGCAGAAGAATGACAAAACGCATAATGGGACTGGACTACGGCGATAAGACCGTGGGCGTGGCCATAAGCGATCCGCTTGGCATCACCGCCCAGGGTAAGGAGATCATTCGCCGCGAAAGAGCTGACAAGCTTCGAAAGACCTGCGCCCGCATCGAAGAACTGATACAGGAGTACGAAGTTGGGAAGATAGTTCTGGGGCTTCCAAAGAACATGGATGGCAGCGAAGGCATACGTGTGGAGAAGACCAGGGCTTTTCAGGAGATGATACAGAGACGCACAGGACTGGAAGTGATACTCTGGGACGAGCGCCTTACAACCGTTGCCGCCGACCGTTATATGGATGAGGCAGGCATAAAGGGCGATAAAAGAAAGGCTATAGTGGACGAGATAGCGGCAGTGTTCATACTGCAGGGATATCTTGATTCAACAGGTAATTGATTTTGGATAAGATTAAAATTGAAATAGAAGAGGGAAAGACAGCGGAGTTCTTCGTTCTTGAAGAGACAACGGTAGGCGGCATCGATTACTTCCTGGTTACGGAAGAAGAGGAAGGTGACGGCGATGCCATGATACTTAAGGATCTTTCAAAAAAGGACGATACGGAAGCTGTCTTTGAATTTGTAGAGGACGATACAGAACTCGAGGCTGTGGGAGCGATCTTTGCCGGCCTTATGGAGAATACTGATCTGGTCTGAAAAAGACCTTATCAGAGGCATGATACTGTATCGGGTCGACGATATGCCGCCTGCGAATGGAGGAGGCATTACCTATCAGATAAGGGGTTACGGATTTGAAGAAAACAGTAGCAACGGATGCTCTGCCGCTTAAGATAATACCTCTGGGCGGACTAGAGCAGATCGGAATGAACATCACCGCTTTTGAATACGGCGACAGCATAATGGTGGTGGATTGCGGATTGGGATTTCCCGAGGACGATATGTACGGCGTGGATCTGGTGATCCCCGATGTTACTTACCTTGAGGAGAATATCGACAGGGTGAAGGGTTTTATAATCACCCACGGGCATGAGGACCATATAGGCGCCCTGCCCTATGTGCTGAAGAAGATAAATGTGCCGGTATACGGCACCAGGCTTACGCTGGGCATCATCGAGCATAAGCTCGAGGAACACGGAATGCTGGAGACCACCACCAGGAAGGTGGTCACTTTCGGACAGACCATTACCCTGGGCGAATTCCATGTGGAATTCATAAGGACCAACCACAGCATATCCGATGCGGCGGCGCTTGCCATATATACGCCCCAGGGCATACTGGTCCACACAGGTGACTTTAAGGTAGACTACACGCCGATCTACGGCGATGCCATAGACCTGCAGCGCTTTGGAGAGCTGGGCAAAAAAGGCGTGCTGGCGCTCATGTGCGATTCCACAAATGCGGAGCGTCCGGGCTTTACGCCTTCGGAGAGCACGGTAGGTCAGACTTTCAACAACATCTTTGAGGCCAACAGGAATAAGCGCATCATCGTCGCGACCTTTGCGTCGAATGTCGACAGGGTGCAGCAGATAATAAATACCGCTTACCGCTACGGCCGCAAGTGCGTAATAGAAGGCCGCAGCATGGTGAATATAATAAATACCGCCATCGAGCTTGAGTATATCAGCATCCCGGAGAATACGCTGATCGATCTGGAAGAGCTCAAGAATTATAACGAGGAACAGACGGTCATAATCACCACGGGAAGTCAGGGCGAGCGCCTCGCAGCTTTATCAAGAATGGCGGGGGGCACGCACAAAAAGATCGTTCTGGGGCCCAGGGATGCGGTAGTATTTTCGTCTCATCCCATACCGGGCAATGAAAAGGCGGTAACCAAGATAATCAACGAGATCTTCCATAAAGGGGCGGATGTGGTATTCCAGGATGCGCATGTGTCCGGACACGCCTGCCAGGAAGAGATCAAACTGATATATGCGCTGACCCATCCCAAATTTGCCATTCCGGTACACGGTGAGTACAAGCACTTAAAGGCGCAGGCCAAGATAGCGGCGCAGATGGGCGTGGAGAAGGATAATATCTTCATAGTCCAGAGCGGCGATGTACTGGAGATAAAGAACGGAAAGATCGAGCGCAGCGGCCAGGTGCAGGCGGGCATGGTATTCGTGGACGGTCTGGGCGTGGGCGATGTGGGCAATGTGGTGCTTCGCGACAGACAGCGCCTCGCAGCCGACGGCATCATGCTGATCACCTTTGCCATGGATGCGGAAAACCGCGTTGTATCGGAGCTTGAGATAGTGACACGCGGCTTCGTTTATGTCAAAGAAGCCGATGAACTGCTTGAAGATATACACATGATAGTTGACGACACCATCATGGAGCATTTTGAGAAAGAAAATCCCGGCGGACGCGCCAGATTAAAGAACAGCATCAAGGATGTCGTGGGTGAATTTGTCTGGAAGAAGACCATGCGCAGACCTATGGTGCTGCCGGTGATCCTTGATGTGGAGTAGGGGGAAAGAATGACGGAGATAGACAACGAACTGTTCACACTGATCGAGGCTGTCAAAGAGTCGCGCACCTTTAAGGAATACGACCGCTGCCGCAAGGTATTAAAGAGCGATCCGGAATTAAAGGCCAGGGTGGATAAGTATCGTGAAGAGAATTACCGTCTGCAGATAATGGAGGATGACGGAACCCTCCAGGATAAGATAGAAACGTTTGCACGTGAGAATATGGAATTGTCGGAACAGCCCCGCGTAAGGGCGTTTCTGGACGCCGAGCTGGCCCTTTGCCGTATGCTTCAGGAGATAACTGACAGGGTTGTAAGGGCGATAGATTTTGATTAAGAGGTAATAAAATGAGTCCGCGTAAAGTAGCATGGGCAATAATAAAAACGATAGTGGCAGTGGTTATATCAGCAGTCATTATGATGCTGATATATCGTTTTGCGCTGGAAGCCTATGATTTCGGATACAGGATATTTGCAGAGGACCCGGTAAGCCCGGAGCCCGGTATGACCCTGTCCGTGGCTATAGTGGAAGGCAAGTCTGCGATGGACATCGGAAAGATCCTTGAGGAGAAGAAGCTGATACGCAGCGCCTATCTCTTTTATCTGCAGGAATTCTTTTCGTCTTATCATAAGAAGCTGCAGCCCGGAATATATGAGCTCAACACGGCCATGACGCCCGAGCAGATGATGCAGGTTATGGCTACCAGCACGGCTTCGACGGAAGAAGAGGAAGACGAGCCTACGGGAAACAGCGAGGCTTCTACCGAGATGACGGAAGAGAGCAGCGAAGATACTTCATCAGAAGGTTCATCGGAAGAAGGGACAGAATGAGGCGTTCAGATCGCATCGCGTCCTTTATAGAGTCACTGCAGCCGGCCCTGCCGGACTGGCTGGAGGATATAGAAAGCAGAGCGGTTAAAGATGATGTGCCCATCATCAGGAAAGAGACAGCCGCTCTTCTTACTTTTATGGTCAGAACACGAAGACCCGCGCGCATACTTGAAGTGGGCAGCGCTACGGGTTATTCCGCATTGCTGATGTGGAATGCATCGGGCGGCAGTGTAAAGATAGATACTATTGAAAAATACGAAAAGCGCATTCCGATTGCAGAAGAGAATTTTAAAAAGAATGCGGGCGATATGATAACTCTTTATGCGGGTGATGCGGCGGAGGTGCTGCCGACGCTTACGCAGGAGTACGATATGATATTTATGGATGCCGCAAAGGGACAGTATTTAAGCTTCCTGCCCGAAGTGCTGAGGCTTTTAAAGAGCGGCGGGATCCTGATCACGGATAACGTGCTGCAGGAAGGTGATGTGATGGAATCCCGTTACGCTGTTTGCAGAAGAGACAGGACCATTCATTCACGCATGCGGGATTATCTCTACGAGCTGATGCATAACGAAGCGCTTGAGAGCACCATTTTAAGCGGCGGCGACGGCATGGCGATCAGTTATAAGAAATAATCCACCCGCCTTCCCCTTGAGGGCGCACAAGCCTTCTCCTTGAGGAGAAGGTGGCCGCGTTAGCGGCCGGATGAGGTGTTTTTACAGGTGTCAGCCGAAGGCTGACGGATGAGGTGTCCAATAAATAATTAAGGA
>CADAHD010000091.1 GCA_902787595.1 uncultured Lachnospiraceae bacterium | reverse complement strand
CAACTGGAATCGGAATTCGGAGGAGATCGCTGCTTCGGCGTTCTCGCCAACATGGATTTTATACTTGTCTGCACCTATGCATTAAGCGCCAACAGTACATGGATCCTGAATAAGCTCATCTACGATCATACTATACGCCAGACAGAGCTGATGTTGGCTCGGATCTATGAACTGGACGGATTTAATTATCGTGAGACTCCTATTGTGCTGGGGGGAGCCATCGAATATGATGATCTGCGCGGGATCTATGCGCAGATGTTTGAATACAGCAGGATAGGGGGAGGTCCGGTATTCTGGGAGGATCCCTATGGTATGACGACAGGGCGCTATCATTATTTTCGCGAATATCTGGGAATGGATGCCTGCTGGATAGGGCAGGATGAATATCTGGCCGTTGTACGCAGCCCTGAGTTTGCGGCTATGCCCGTGTGGCCGGCCAAAGGATCGGTGGCGATGATAGACGGGTATGCGGTAGTCAAGAATTCCGCAACCCCTCCGGGAGTGGAGTAGGAATACGCCGCCCGGCGGCTCATGACAGACTGCCGGGTATGGCGCCGGACAGTCAGGCGTGATCCTGCGCCTGCCCCCCAATAGGGTTACATAATTCTCCTAACACTATAGTCAAAGCGCACATTTTATGCTACAATATATAGTTATGAAAATATACTCAGGAGTCACAATATGTGCGGTATAGCGGGCTTTGTCGACGGCGGCGGGGACAGGATGGCCGTGATAAAGAGCATGACCGACGCAATAACCCACAGGGGTCCCGATGCAGAGGGCTTCTGGCTGGATGAGCATAGCGGCGTTACCCTGGGCCACAGGCGCTTATCCATCAGGGATCTGAGTCCCGGCGGCGCGCAGCCTATGGTCAGCGCTTCGGGGCGTCTTGTCATGGTCTATAACGGCGAGATTTATAACGCGGACGTGATAAAGGAGCGCATGCCTGAAGTGCGCCTGCGCGGTACATCCGATACGGAGATACTGCTGGAGGCCTTTGAGAAGTTTGGCATCGAGAAGACTCTTGAGAGCGTAAAGGGCATGTTTGCCATAGCTCTTTATGACCGCTGGGGAAAAAGCCTTACGCTGATCCGGGATCGCATCGGCGAGAAACCCCTGTATTACGGGACGGTAAACGGCAGCTTTGTATTTGCGTCCGAACTGCAGGCGATAACGCGTTTTCCCGGTTTTAAACCGCAGATAAACATGGCCTGTCTCAGCAGCTATATGCTTTACGGCTATATACCTGCTCCCGCGACAATTTATGAGAATATATATAAATTAAAGCCCGGCGCGATACTGCGCATCAGGCCGCCTTATGGGGAGGCTGATATTAAGCAGGGCAGATACTACAATATACGAAGGGTTGCCGAGAGGGCTCTTGAAGATCCTTTCACGGGAAGCCTTGATGAGGCTGCCTGCGAGCTGGACCGTCTGCTTAAGGAGGCGGTAAAAGGCCAGCTGGCCAGCGATGTGCCCCTGGGAGCATATCTCTCCGGCGGCATAGATTCTGCGACTGTCGTGGCGATAATGAGCAGACTGCGTCCGGGAGACGTGCGCACCTTCTCTATCGGTTTTGAGGAAAAGGAATACGACGAGGCTCCGGAGGCTGCGGCTATAGCCAGGCATCTGGGCACTGATCATACGGAGCAGTATGTCTCTGAAGCAGACTTAAAAGAGGTGATCCCCAGGATCTCCGGAATATACGGCGAGCCTTATGCGGATTCTTCGCAGATCCCTACTTTTCTGGTGAGTAAGCTGGCAAAGAGCAAGGTCACCGTATGCCTGAGCGGTGATGCGGGAGATGAACTTTTCTGCGGATACAGGACCTATCCGCAGATACTGGATCTCTGGAATAAGATAAAAGGCGTGCCCATACCGCTGCGCAGGGCGGCGGGGGGAGCTGCAGCAGGTTTGATCGGAGGCATCCCCAAGGCCTATCGTGCGGGAATGTGTCTCAAGGCCGGCAGCATACTGGAATTCAAGGAAGCCGTGGATCATTATGATCCCTATATAGATAAGCTTACCGACGGTCCCACATCGATCGTAAGACCTGTTTTGCCCGGCGATGAGCTTCAGCAGATGATGCTGGATGATCTGATGCGCTATCATCCGGAAGATATACTGGTAAAGGTTGACCGGGCCGGCATGGCGGTTTCGCTGGAAAACAGGATCCCCATGCTGGATAAGGACGTGGTGGAATTTGCGCTGCGCCTGCCTTCATCATACAAATATGATGGCAAGGTTGCAAAGAAGGTGCTTAAGGAAGTGCTCTACCGTTATGTCCCGAAGGAAATGATGGAACGCCCCAAAAAGGGATTTGCCGTGCCTCTTGAGCGCTGGCTCAAAGAGGGCGATACAAAGGACTGGGCCGACGAGCTGCTTAACCATTCAAAGGCAGCCGCCGACGGACTTATCAACGGAAAGAATGTTTTAGAACTCTGGGCTGAATTTATAAAGAGCGGACGCTCACCCAGATTGCTGTGGAATGTACTTATGCTTGAACAGTGGTACAGAGGGGGTAACAAAAGTTGAAGATCGCAATGATACTGCCGCACTTTTATCCTTATGTGGGCGGCGCGGAGACGATGTTTTACGAGCTCGCTAAGGGAATGGTGGAGCGCGGTCATGAAGTGCATGTAGTAGCGGAGAAAGTGGATGATGAACACGACGGGCAGATGGAGGTCGACGGGATAAGCGTCAATTACTGCCGCTGGAAGAGCGCCTTCGGACATCCTTTCCCCAAAAAGAAAGATATAAAGCCCGAGATAGAGTGGTGCGATGTGGTGCATACTTCTATTTTTACAACGGCGCCCGTAGTCAGCGAACTGGCTCACAAGTACAAAAAACCGGCTCTGCTCACAGTATATGAAGTGCGCGGACATAAGTGGTTCTGGTCGGATGTTTTTCACCGCGCCGTGATATATGACGTGGTCGAGCAGTATTGCTGCAGAAAGAAGTTCGATGTTTACCATGCCATATCGGACGCCACAAAGAACGATTACCACAAATACTGCGGAAAGAAAAAGGACGTGCGCCGTGTCTATCTGGCAATAGAGCTGGGCAAGGAGCCTGTCAGCAGCAGTTTTAATATCAGGGAATATTTCAAGGTAAAGGATGAGTTCATATTCCTGTTTTACGGACGCCCCGGCAGGACCAAGGGCGTATATGTGTATGAGAAGGCTATATGCCTGCTCAAACAGCGTGGAGTGGATCTGGGCAAGGTGCGATTCTGCTTCCTCCTGGGCAAGGAGCCTGTCAAACCCAGGCGCGAATTCTTAGAGCGCATGAAGAACGATCATCTGCGCGGTCAGGTGAGGGTGCGTCCTTCACTTCCCAGAGAAGATCTGGCTGCCTGCATAAGCCAGGCGGATTGCGTGGTGGTGCCTTCGCTTACTGAAGGCTTTGGTTTTTCGGCGCTGGAGACCTGCCAGATAGGAACGCCGCTCATATACAGCGACGGAGGATCACTTCCGGAAGTAGCTTACGGAAAGTGCCGTTCCTTTAAGAACAGGGATGCAAACGATCTGGCGGATAAATTACAGGCTGTGATCGAAGGCAGGGAAGATGCCTTCGAAGAAGTGCCGGAAAAGACCTTCCCGATGGAAGACATGCTGGGAGGCATAGAGGAGATCTACAACGAAATGGTGACAAAATGCTGATGTTCATATTCCTGGCAGGACTGGCTCTCAGTCTTGGCATTGTAGCATTTGCGCATCGCACCGTGGATGCGTCGAAAGTGCTTGTGCTGGGCGCCGGTTCATATTTTGCCGCCTATGCTTTTGTGAGCTGCATAATGTTTTTGCTAGGGGTATTCAAGGTGGGCAGCTGCGCCCTGATCACCACGCTGCTTCTGACGGTGATATTTATCGTGCAGCTGGTGGTAAAGCGTTTCGAAGCGCCCCGTATACGTTACAGATGGCTTGAATATCTTCCGCTCGCAATAATATTGCTCTTTACGGCATTTTTATCCCGTGGGAGCTTAGCGGGCTATCACGGCACGGGTCAGGACGAGGGTCTTTATCAGATCCGCGCCATGTACTACTACAATGACAAGACAAATGACAGGATAAGCTTTAACGAGTATCTGAAGATCCCTCTTGAGAACAAATACGAGAGGGAAAGCTATCGTGATGAGGTTCACGATCTTATCGGATACATAACCGATAAGGAGCTGCTGGAAGATAAAGACCGTATCACAGGCGTGCTTCACGGCCTGGGCGTACTTCCGGCGATGATGGCGCTCTGGGGCAGGCTCTTCGGACTTGAGCGCATGAACCATGTGATGATGGTCTGTTTCTTCATCTCGATAGGCAATGTGTGGCTTATCTGCCGCAACATCAAGGAGGAGAAGAAGCTTTATGCAAACATAGCTGCCCTGCTCACTGCCGTATCTCCGATAGTCGTATGGTGCGGTCAGAATACGCTGACAGAGATAGTGCTCACGATGTTCTTTACCGGCTGGTTTGCGGTGCTCACTTCAAAGAACGAAGACGGAGTGCAGTTTTTATCCCTCTTCCCTCTGGGCGGGCTCTGCGTGCTGCACATACTGTCAACGGCGCTGATACCCATGGTGGTACTGATCTACTGGGGGCTGTTCTTTATCAGCGGAAAGAAGAGCTATCTGCTTACCGTGATGTTTGCCCTGGCTGAATACGCCCTGGGCTTTACCATGATGAAGAATTGCTACGGCGCTTATACGGACGGCAATTATAAACGCCTCTTTGATATGACCAAAGAGCTTTTGAATCCCGATAACATACTGGCTGTTGTATGGACAGCCTCTATCATATGCATGGCGCTCAGCCTGGTATTCATGGTGAGGGGACGCAGGGAGACGATGCACAGGCTGGTTAAGCGTGTGGCAGGCAGTGAGCGCGCGCAGAGTATTTGCCGCATAGTGATGATAGTGCTGCTGGTGATCACAACGATAGCGATCATCATCGAGTTTATAAAACGTACGGACCGCAGCTATTGCTATCCCCGTATGACGATAATCGGATATATCCTGATGACGGGCATAGTGGTATTCCCCGCAGCCATAGCGGTGCTGGTGGTAAAGGCAAAGGAACTGCTGATCGACAGGCGTTTCTTTGCGCTGGCATTCTGCTTCATATATATCCTGTGGATATACTGCAAGCTGCTGATGCCGGAAGTGCCCGTGTACTTTTACTTTATAAGATATTTATCGCCCTTTATATTCCTGCCGATAGTGATCGCGGGGCTGTACGCATTTGTGATACCGGGCTGGGCGCAGATCGCGGCAGCAGTGCTCATAAGCATCCTCACCATTTTCCAGAGCAGGGTGCTTTATATGGGACAGGACCTCACATATTGCGACTACCGTCTGGTAAAGGACATCACCTCCTGCATTGGAGAGAATGATGCGGTTCTTATAAACGAGCAGGGCTACCATTGCCAGAGGGTATTTACTTTCCCGATAAAAGCGCTGAGCGGCGCGGACGTGTTTTATGTGCGCGGATCGGAAATCCAGAAACAGATGGAGAGGCTGGATGAAGAATATGAATCCGTCTTTCTTGTTAGTATAGATACGGGTGGCATAGTGGGTCAGCATATCGGCTGGAAGCCTATCTATCACGGTTTTGCCGAGGGCGGCGCTCACGAGAATATGAACGAGACCCTTCTTCCCTATCCTAACGGCTGGGAGAAGATCAAAACCCCTATAGTGATGATGGTGAAGGAATAAAAACCGTAATGTACAGATAATGTGGAGTATACATAATGAAACTGATAATTCAAATACCATGCTATAACGAGGCGGAAACCCTGGAAATAGCCTTAAACGACCTGCCTAAGCATATCGACGGCATAGATGAGATCGAGTATCTTATTATTGACGACGGCAGCACGGACAAGACGGTGGAAGTGGCTGTTAACTGGGGCGTGCATCATGTTGTACACTTCGCACGCAATAAAGGTCTGGCAAAAGGTTTTATGGCCGGACTTGACGCCTGCCTTTCCTATGGCGCGGATATAATAGTAAATACCGATGCTGACAACCAGTATTGCGGTGAAGACATAGCAGAACTGGTAAAGCCCATATTGAACGGCACCGCGGATATAGTTATAGGCGAGAGGCCCATAGATAAGACGCCCCACTTTTCCTGGATAAAGAAGAAGCTGCAGCATTTCGGCAGCTGGGTGGTGAGGCTGGCTTCACGCACCGGCGTGCCCGACGCGCCTTCGGGTTTCAGGGCATTTTCACGCGATGCGGCCATGCATATCAATGTTGTGAATGAATATACCTATACTCTGGAGACTATCGTGCAGGCGGGCCGTGGCAAGATGGCTGTCACATCAGTGCCCATACGTACCAACCCGCAGCTGCGTGAATCCAGGCTTTTCCACAGCATGGGCTCTTATATTAAAAAGTCGATGCTGACTATCATGCGTGCGCTGCTGATGTACAGGCCGCTGGCGGTGCTCACCACCATAGGTCTCATCCCCTTCCTTATAGGTCTGGGAATAGGCATACGTTTTATGGTGTTTTATTTCCAGGGCTACAGCGCAGGTCATGTGCAATCGTTGATACTGGCCTGCACTCTGATGATCATGGGCTTCATGACCTTTGTCATCGGTATGCTGGCAGATGTCATCTCTGCAAACCGCAAGATCATGGAAGACGTGCAGTATCATGTTCGCAAGCTTTATTATGATGAGGAAAACAGGATAAGAAAGGATGATACAGATCGAAGCGACGACAGTGATCCCGGGAAAACCAAGTGATCCAGAGCGCCCTGCCAGCGGTCATCCTGAGCGAAGCGAAGGATCCTGACAGAATTACCGCTATCCAAAGAACTACCGCATATACAAAAAAGGAAAACCATAATGGAAATAATAACTTACAAACTTCAACAGCATGGAGACGAACGCGGACATCTGGTCTCCTTCGAAGAAAAGATAGACGTGCCCTTTGAGATAAAGAGGGTTTACTATATGTTTGACACCAAACCCGGCGTGGTCAGGGGAATGCATGCCCACAAATCATTAGAGCAGCTGCTGGTGTGCGTTCACGGTTCGGTAAAGATACTTCTGGACGACGGCACGGAGAAGAAGACCCTTATCCTGGACAATCCATATGAGGGCCTTTATGTGGCAAACAATATGTGGAGGGAGATGAGCGAGTTCTCCGAAGGGGCTGTGCTCATGGTATTTGCCTCCAAGTATTATGATGAGAACGATTACATACGTGATTACGATGAATTCTTAAAGTTCATCGGGAAGAAATGAGGATGTCGTGGATAAGATAGCAGTATTGATACCTTGCTATAACGAAGAACAGACCGTAGCAAAGGTTGTGGCGGATGCAAAGGCCGCGCTGCCGGAAGCTGTGGTATATGTTTATGACAATAATTCCACCGACGCCACGGCAGAGAAAGCAAAGGCGGCAGGCGCTGTAGTAAGGCGTGAGCCCAGGCAGGGCAAAGGCTTTGTTATGCGCAGGATGTTCCGCGAGATAGATGCCCTCTGCTATATCTGCATCGACGGCGACGACACCTATCCTTTGGAGTTTGCGCCCGAGATGGCGCGCCTGGTATTGGAAGAACAGGCCGATATGGTAGTGGGCGACAGACTCTCATCGACTTATTTTCAGGAAAACAAGCGTCCTTTCCACAACCTGGGCAACAGTATGGTGCGTTCCACCATCAACGGCCTTTTTAATTGCGGAATAAAGGATATAATGACCGGCTATCGCGCCATGAGCTATGAATTTGTAAAGAGCTATCCGGTGCTCAGCCGCGGTTTTGAGATAGAAACGGAGATGACCATACATGCGGTATTCAACGAAATGGTCATCGCCAATGTTCCCGTGGAATTCCGTAACCGTCCCGAGGGCAGCATTTCCAAGCTTAATACATATTCCGACGGCGCAAAAGTGCTGAGTACCATAGTCAGGCTTTATAAGAATTATAAGCCGCTCAAGTTCTTTTCGATAATAGCTTTTTTGATGCTGCTGGTAGCTGCGGCGATGTTTATCTGGGTATTTGCGAGATTTTTGAACACGCATCTGGTCGAAAACATGCCCACGCTCATCGTGAGCGGGTTTATAGCGCTGGCGGCTGTGCT
>CADAHD010000090.1 GCA_902787595.1 uncultured Lachnospiraceae bacterium | reverse complement strand
TATCGTTATACTCTTCTCATTCCCATAATATGCAAGATCTGCTACTACACACTGATATGTTTCCATGATATCCTCTGTTTTTATATGACCAACTGTATTGTTATATATTCATATCCGCATTACTGCGACTTCAACTCAAGTATATTCCTTTCCATACTGTCCAAGAGGTCATGCGAATCATCTTCGATATGCGAAAGATAAGTTACTATAATCCTCCTCTGCGGCAAAACATAACACTTCTGCTTCCACTTTCCGTTAATGCTGAAACCGTCACGATACTTCCAGATATAGAATCCATAACCGCCTTCTCTATTCATTTGCTGAACTGATGTGGCCATTTCCACATATTCCCCGGATACTATCCGTCGCCCTTCATACACACCCTTATTATAGAGAAGCAGACCAAACTTGCTCAGATCATGAACTGTAAGCTTCATACCGGAAGCACCGTAGAAGTATCCTTCAGGACTTCTTGCATACTCGTAGTTACAGATTCCAAGAGGCTTAAATATTTCCCGTTCTATAAATTTCCCAAGGTCCTCTCCAAGAGCCTCAGTCAGTGCGACTCCAACAAGAAATGTACTTATATTACTGTAATTGAATATCCTCTCTTCCGGCTTCTTTATCTTGCAGGAAAGCGCCTGATCCAGCCACGCATCCCCTTCAGGCCTAAAAGGAAATCCATCCACAGACATAGTAAGCAGCCTGTTAACAGTGATCTTTTTGAATGTATCCTTCTGCCCCTGAGACATCATTTCCACCTTATCCTCAGGAAGATAATCAAGTATCGATCTGCTAAAATCAATAAGCCCTCTGTCATAGGCCAATCCCGCAGATATGGATTCAACGGTTTTGGTAGCTGAGTAAATATCGTGAAGATTATTGTCCGTGTCTCCCCAGCTATGAGTCAGGGTTCCGTCCTCATAAACCTCAACTCCGTATACACACCATTTCTTCTTTTCTATATCATCTGTAAAAGCCTTAAAATCCATATGATCACCTGTTCATAAACCCACAGCAGCCAATTTCAGAGAACTCCGCAAAACTTTAGAACATAAACATCAGATTCAAAAGTAGCACTCCCGTCATTTTTTGAATATGATGAACTATGATCGTATACCATTCCAAGTTTTTGCAGGACTTTAGCACTTCCCACATTTTCCTTAGCGCATTCACCTTCAAAGGAATGCGCTCCATATACCTTAACCGCATGGTCTATAAAGGCTTTCATTCCTTCTGTCGAATATCCCTTTCCCCAATCATCATATCGATTCACATAGGATACGGTCCACACATCCCGTTCGACATCATGATTTAATGCATATGTGCCAACTGCATGACCATCCTCTTTATCGATCACAAGCATCAGGATATTGATCTTTGAAGTTGGGTCTTTCTTTGGAAGCCAGGCAAGTGGTTCTTCGGGAGTTTTACACACAGAGCTCATTAAATACTTGTACACTCTTTCATCCATATCCCAGGCTGCCATCGCTAAATAATCTTCAGGTCTTAATCTCCTCATTATAAGTCTGTTAGTTTCTATTATTTCCTCACCGGGATTATAAAACTGCTCTTTGTTCATTCTATTCTCCATACTATCAGTCTGATAACTGCGTATTAAGCGTTTGCCAATATCTCCTCTATCCGGGCGTCTCCGTCGCTTACTTCATCATAGTGCAGATCACTAAAAACAAGAAAAATAAGAAGGATCTCCTATTACGATACTACCTTTAAATCTCATAAATTACTATAACCTTTCAAAAAAATCTGTTAGTGCTTCTTTAAGTTCGTTCAGATGACCTACATAACAATGATGGCTTTAATGATAATTCCGTCCTCATCTATCAGATATGTAGTCCTCACTAATCATTCCTCCGGAAAGAATTCGATCATATCATCATCGTCGTCATCATCCCCATCTGTATCATCAGTCTTCTTTGCAGGAAGGTTCATACCCTCTATCACAGATATGATCTTCTTATATTCCTCAAGCATAGCGGGATGTTTATCATTAATACTGTCTATATCTCCGGCTTTAGCTGCTTTTTCCAGCTCAAACGCGGCATCCGCAAGCTTATTCGCACCGATGGTGCGTGATACGCTCTTTAAAGCATGTACTTTCACCTCATAATTCTTCAGATCCTTATCTTTAAGCGCATTTATCAGCTCCTGTGCCCTTTCGTCAAACGAGTCATGATAATCCCTTAACAAGCCGTGGTAAAACTCCTCATCTCCGGCGCAGTATTTAAGGCCTTCCTCCATATTGATCCCATCAACAGCCTGCTTACTCTCTTCCTTTGCCTCTTCTTTAAGCGTTTCTTTTTTCTCCGATCTGCTGCGCAAAGTCCATTTATCCGCAGGCAGATATTTTTCGAGCATCCTCTCCAGGGCAGCCACCTCCACAGGTTTCGAAAGATAATCATCAAAACCCGCTTCCAGATATTTCTCCCTGGCTCCAACCACCGCATTTGCCGTAAGGGCTATCACCGTACACCCCTGTGCTATCAGATCCTCTTCTTTTGCTTTTTGAAGGGTCTCCAGGCCGTCCATCTGGGGCATCATGTGATCCAGCAGAATGATGTCATATCTGTTATCTTTTAGCATATTAAGTGCATCGGCTCCGGAGGATGCTTTATCCGGTATGATCCCGTTTAACTTAAACAGGTTGGTAATGACCTTAAGATTCATATCATTATCATCAACTGCCAGAATACGCGCCTCGGGAGCGTACAGATACTTATCATCATCTCTCTTTTCTTTTGCTTCCTTTGCCTTCTTCTCATAATCACCTATAGGTGCGGCATCGACTATCTTCTGCCCGACCGTAAATGAAAAAGTAGATCCTTCCCCGTATACGCTCTCAACCTCAAGTGACGAATCCATCATATGCAGGAGCCTGTTGACTATGGCCATACCCAGTCCGGTTCCTTCAATATTCCTGTTCCTTTTTTCCTCCAGTCTGATAAAGGAATCAAACAATCTGCTTATATCTTCTTCTTTGATACCTATACCGGTATCTTTTACGCTCATCTTCAGTGCGATAGATTCTTCCCCGTTCCTCTCTCCGCTGATATAAAGATCTACTCTTCCTTCTCTGGTATACTTAACCGCGTTAGTCAGCAGGTTTACTACCACCTGGGTCACCCTCATATCATCGCCGTACATTGCCGTAGGAAGATCATTGTCTATGTGTGCTTCAAAGATAAGCCCTTTATCCTCTGCTCTCTGTGAGACCGAATTGATTATATTGCCTATCATTGCAGCGGTATCATATCTTACGGGTATGATCTCCATCTTGCCTTCTTCTATCTTCGAGAAATCAAGTATGGTATTTATAAGTCCCAGCAGATTTCTGCCGGCGGAACGTATATTCCCCGCATAGTCCATAATGGAAGGATCATCCGATTCACGCAGTATCATCTCATTCATACCCAGAACTGCATTGATAGGCGTACGGATCTCATGGGACATCTGGGCTAAGAAACGCGACTTTGCCTTTTCAGCCGCAACAGCTGTATCCGCAGCCTCTACAAGTTTTGCATTCGTCTCCTCCTGCCATAATGCAAACTTGCTTATCAGACTGACTACGGCGATGATGGATCCGGTGATAAGAACAAAGAATATCATACCTACTATCAGAAGGATCCCATATATACTCCACCAGCTCTGTACCACTATAACCGTAAAACCTGAAAGAGAACTCTTCTGTGTACAGCAGGTCACGATACGCCCGTCATAATCTTTCATCCAGAAAACATCGCCCTTATGGAAGACATCCGAATACTCCGTGTCCTCGATATTTACTCCGCCTACATCACTTATCTCGTATGCCTTATTGGGATGGTTGATGATGATACCGTCCTGATCTACCATAAATGCATAGCTTTCTGCATTATAACTGTCATCGAGCACATCGATCAGCTTGTCCAGCAGACAGTCGATCGCAAATATACCCAGGAATTCCCCGTCCTTGGAATATACCGTTCTCGAAAACGTTATACAATACAAGCCCGTCTGAGCATCAAAGTAAGGTGCGGATATACTGTAACCATCGCCGGAACGCTCGGTATCTATATACCATTGACGCTCTTCTACCTTATAGTCTTCGTCGGGTACCCATCCGTTATTCATGATTATGGCATGCTCCTTATTGTATGGATTGGCCATATATGCAAAAGTCATTTCACTGTAGTTCTTGGCTATCTTATCAAGCCAGGCCACCGCAGAATCATAATCATCCAGCACAGAAGGATCGGCAGCTATAACGTCCGCAAACATGCGCAGTATACTCTGCTTCTGCTGCATCCACAATGTCACCTCATTACCGTATCTGTCCGCCTCTTTGCTGATACGCGCCGATCCCCATCTTGATGTGGTCCCGGTGAACATCGCCAGTCCCAGAAACATTGCTACTATCAATATACCTGTAACCGAATTTCTGATAAATCTGCTCGATCTTGATCCCTTGATATACTTTTTACTGCGTTCCGTATCTTCGGATTGGCTTCCGCTGCGCAATATATTGGAATATGAAAACAGGTTATCAAGCTTCTCTTTCAGCCTTCCGCCCGCAGCGCTGATATCCCGAAAAGCCTCTTCGGATCCGCTATGCTCAGAGTAAGTATCGCTGATCCGCATTATCTCATTTAACGGATCTCTCAGATCTCCGGATAAGGATGCGATGAAATTTTTGGTAGCAAGAAGTGTATTTTCCGCTCTCTCCTGATTGTTGATACTTACCATGTAGAAAACGATTATAACCGCTACCATCAGAAGATCTATGGCTCCCAGCATTATCATACGGTTTGTGATATCCGAATAAAAGGCAGAATGATCCACTACCAGGATCAGTCTCCATCCGTTATTGGTCTCACTGCCGAATACGATCTTTGTCCTGCCGTCGATCTTTGTATTAAAACTTCTGTGTGTATTTGAAGCCTTGACTCTTTCAAATGCATCTGTATACTGCGGCATCACCTCTGCCAGCATTTTACCCTGTTGCTGTTCGTCTGTGCATCCGACTATCGTTCCGCCATCCGTTACTATCATAGCGAACTGATCGTCTCCGCCGGCCATCATTTCCACTATATCCTGAACCCTGCCAAGCACATAATCCATAGCTGTAACAGTTTCTCCGTCGGAAAGGATATTGGAAAAGGTATAACACAATAAACCTGTATTAGCATCTATATACGGCTCGGAGATATAAACCTCTCCGGGACACCTTTTGGCTCCGATATACCATACTCTCTCCACAGGGTGGTATTCCGGCGGCATATCATCAAAATCCGGGAACACGCCCCAGTCAGGCGCTGCTGCATAAGTATTTATACAGGCCGCCGCACTTACATCCAGATAATATTTCTTCTGCTCATAGATATACCTTTCTTTTTCCTCATATGAGGCATTATCATTGATAAGCTGTTCGAGTCCCATTGAAAAACGGAGGAGATGACTCTCCGAATCGGAAATTGTCTGCTGTAGCTCACCTTTAAGATTGTTTATCTGGGTCTCACCTATCCTGCCGCTCTGATCGGTACCGGCATGATAGATAAGATTTATATTCATAGCTATAACGGTAAGGAAGATCAGCGCAATGACCACAATAAAGCTCTTGCTCATCTTTCCTTTATTTTCGTATTTTTCCGTACCGGCCCTCGCTTCCAGCAGGAGCATGAATCCAAGGAAACCTATAGCTTCAAAGAAAAGCTCTACCGTTATGGAGAAAATAGCCTGGATCACTATACCCAGCACAGCTATGAACATCAATATAAATGTTGATGCACGGTCCGGCTTTGATATGTGCTCCATATGCTTCATGAAAAAGATTATACCGTAAAGCACATAGAACACCGCAACTACATACAGGGTCCATAAGCAGCTGCCCCTTTGATATGTCAGGTTTTCATCAACATAAAACAGCAGCTTGGTCAGAGGATTGGTGATTATCAGCAGCTCCGCCAAAACCATGGGAGATACAAAGAAGTAAATAAACTTCTTCGGAGTTTTCTTAAGCTCTCCGGTTATATTTATGATATAAAAGGCGTACATCAGTGAAAGCATGGTATGAAAAATAAAATAGATCTGATTGAGAATATTAAGTATTACAGCACTCTTGAAACTGAAATACTTTTCCATGCTCACTTCCAGCACAGATGAAACCGCCGATACCATAAGTGCAAATAAAAGACAAAGATACGCATAATGCTGATCTTTGACCTTATTTATCCATCCTTTGCCTGCCGTTCCGTACAGCCCTTTTCTGTTTTTAAGACAATCCACAAAACAGAATAAGGCAACTCCAAATGCTGAGATCTCCAGTATTATCTCATTCATTATTACTTATCCTATGCTTACTTTACCATCATCACTTTCTGAGAAGATACCCTTCTCTATACCGTCATCCAGGACATAATTGAGTACTGCTTCCATAGACGGTCCTATCCTCAGGAAACCAAAAGCTTTCGCAGTCAGTTTGAGAAGATCCTCCCTTGTAATGCTTACCTGCTGCTCGAGTATATCTTTCATTGCAAGTCTTATCTCCTGCGAAGGGATATCTTCCATGCCGCGCATCGCGTTATCCCTGGATTCCACACGGTAATACTCCAGTTCATCCGGCTTCTGCTCATCTCTCCAATAGAACGCCATATCATGTTCCGTCGTAACGCTGCATGGAACAAAACGGGTAGCCATTTCAAAAGCCTGTTCCACCCGCGCGGTAGTCCTTGTCACTCCCCAGTCATTGAAGCATTTCTTCATAAGGAGCTTTCTGCTTATCGGTGCTTCCAGATTGAGAAAACGCAGTATGGTCCTTGCTATGCCCCTGGCATTCTGAACATCAAACTGCTCGGCCGTTCCGGCATTTAGCGGCACCGCATGCACATAATCGCGTCTGTGTTCAGATGCCGCATACGCCTCTTCATCGCGCTCAAAGGTAAATCCTGCGATATTTACGGTGTCTTTATCCTCTTCCTTTTTATCCTCAGCCGCAGTCTCCTCTGCCTTTTGCTCCGCCACTTTCTCTTCTTCCTCAGGCGTTTTTGCTTTATCAAGCTTTGCTTCTTCTATAGCATCCTTTATCCTCCGGATAACAGGCGCGGGATCATCAAGCCATTCCAGTGTCCAGATACGCATGAGTTTCCAGCCCAGTCCTCCCAGTACCGAAGGCTGTACGGCAAAGCGGTCATCGACTGTTGCGGAAGCCTTCATATTCTCACCATCCAGGATGATACCCAGCAGATAATCTTCCGTATCTTCGGGATCGACTATACCAAGATCCATACGGTACGCCGAACAGCCTATATTTGTTTTTACTTCATATCCTTCTTTAGCGATGGCTGTCACTATATCTTCGATCAGCCCGTCTTCATGCACGCTCTTCGAAACATCACGCCCCGGGAGCATACCCTGTCCGTTTGCGGCAAACTCCAAAAAGCCTTTTAAGCCTGCTACTCCGTCGGCCCTTGTGCGGTTTAAGTCGATCTGCTCCGGTCTTAACACCGCAAACACAGTCATCTCTTTACGCGCTCTTGATATGGCAACGTTAAGTCTCCTCCATCCTCCGTCGCGGTTGAGCGGTCCGAAGTTCATGGATACTTTTCCGTCGGCATCGGGACCGTAGCATACCGAAAAGAGGATAACATCTCTCTCATCTCCCTGCACATTTTCCAGATTCTTTACAAATATAGGTTCCGCACATGAGCGTACATATTCATCCAGTTCGGGATTCTTTGCAAACTCATCGGAGAGCATATCCTCGATAAGATTCTGCTGTACCACACTGAAGGTTACGACGCCGATAGAATCCTTCTTAAGTTTGGGATCGCGCAGACGGCGTAATATCTCGTTCACCACCGCTTCAGCCTCGGCAGGGTTCTGCCTGGTCTTCCCGTGATCATATACGCCGTCCACATGAACCAGACGCACCTGTGATACACGGTCATTGGGTGAAGGGAAAGTATAGAGCTTGTTATCGTAATACTTCATGTTGCTGTATGCTATCAGGCTCTCGTGTCGCGAACGGTAATCACCTCCGGTTCGGCGCCGCGGAATCTGTATATTGACTGCTTGGGATCACCGACTACTACCACATTTTCACCTCTTGCTATTGTTCCCACTGCTTCGCTGGTAGGAAGCTGGCTGGCCTCATCAAAAACTACCAGGTCAAACTTGGGGAACAGCGGATCTATATACTGGGCCACGGATATAGGGCTCATCAGCATGCAGGGACAGAGTTTTCGGAGCAGTGTGGGTATCTGGTCAAAGAGCTTACGTATAGACATCATACGGCCGTTTGACTTAATGGCTTTCTTAAGTATACCCAGCTCGGATGAAGCTGCCGCTTCTCCGCCCCCGGCCGGTATGTTTGCAGAAAGCTTTGCGACCAGCTCCTGTACAGTGAGTTTCCTGAACTCCTCCAGCTTTTCTGTGTATCTGTCAATGAGGCCTTCAAATTGGACTCCACGGAAATCGGCCAGTTCTTTATCCGATGCTATGATCTCCGATATAAGCCTGTAATCCAGCGCGCAGAAAAATGCATCTTCCGCTTCCGTTGCCGGAAGGCTGCCCTTCTCCACCTCGCTGCTCACACAATCAAGGCCGCAAGCCGCAGCCTGCTGCTTAAGTTTCTGGTAACCGGTCCATTCACGAAGCCGGTGGGTATTCTTTGAATAAAGTAAAAATCTCTCCTTTACTGCCGCTATCCAGTCAACGCCACTACCGATGGGCTCGATATGCTCTTTAGCTTCCGCTGCGTTGACATCTGCAACAAAACCGTTCAGCGTATTCAGTTCAGCTTCGGGAGCCCTTACGCCGGAGGCTGCCGCCGCCGCAAAAGCACCAAATACCGACGGATTGACTCTGCTCTTTAAGCCCATTGCTTCCTGAGCCTTATCAAGCGCTTTCTGTATAGAGGCGATATCGCTGTTCTCCCCGTTCCACAGTCCGCAGAGCGCGCTGCTTACAGCGGGAGGAGCCGCATTTACATTAGCCCTTAACTGTTCGAACGCCGCCAGCCTTTCAAGCAGCGCCCCGATATTATTCTTATCCACAACAGTATTGTTCTGAGCGTATGCCTTCAATTCCTTAACCGCTTTGCTTATACCCATAGCCTTGGGTATGAACCAGCTGCTTTCGGCTGTCTTATATCTGATAAGAGCCGCTCCGGCAGCAAAGCCTCCCGCAGGCATGAACGCCTGGGGCAGGAACATCGCAGACAGCTGAACATATTCACTCTGCAATTGAGAAAGCAGCTGCAGATACTGTATTATCTGCTGTCGCTGCGCCTCATAATTCTGAGACTGTACCAGCTCTGCCGGAAATACTCCTTCCTTCTTGAGCAGCTCTGCCATTTCCGCTAACAGCTCTATGGCTTTTTTATCGCTTCCGGTATCAACTCCCAGAGTATTTTTGATCTGTATAAAGGCCTGTGATGCATTATCAGCCTTTGCTGCCAGCTCATTCCATGCCGACTGCAGGCTGTCACGCTTTTCCATCGTATATTCTATACTGTTTATGCCCCTTAACGGATGCACTGACAGATCCGGGATCGTCTCCGCCGTCGCCTCATATCCCCTGAGTATCTCATGCCATTCAGCTAACTGCTGCGTACTTATCGAAGCAACACCAAACGCCTTATCCGGCAGCGTCACTTTACCACCGGATCCCTTGAAGCTTTCATATTCCGATATCAGTTCATACAGGCTCCTGCCGAACCCGCGTTTCTGATGTACTGCATTTATAACATGTGAAAGCTCGTTTCTCAGCTCCCCCAGCTTCTTTGCACTTTCTGCATATTCTTCGGCATGCTTAAGTCTTCCTACCTCCAGTGTCTTTTCCAGCTGCCCCAGTACCGCAGTCTTATTCGTCTTATTTGAATGCAGCTCCAGACAGAAGGGATCCAAACCTATTTTTGCGAGTCGGTTCTGAACAACAGAAAGCGCAGCCATCTTCTCCGCAACAAAAAGCACCGACTTTCCCTGGAACAATGCATTCGCTATCATATTTGTGATAGTCTGCGATTTACCTGTTCCGGGAGGTCCGTGCAATACAAAGCTCTGTCCCCTGGCAGCCGTCGCTACAGCCACCATCTGTGAAGAGTCAACACTTAACGGTACAGCCATATCCTCCGGCTTGTACTGTTCATCCATCAGCTCCGCGCTGATCCCCAGCTCCTCTGCTTCCCAGGTCATGCGGCCTTCCAGCAGGCTGTTAACCACTTTATTCTTCTTTAGGTCCTCTGTCCTGTTGCGCAGGTCGTTCCACATTACGAACTGGCCGAACGAAAAGAGTCCCAGGAATGCCATATTCTCCACATTCCATTTTTTCTTATCCATAACCGACTGGCGTATCGTATGGAATACCAGCGGCAGATCTATGCCGTGATCATCCTCCGGCAGCGGATCAAGACCGCCTATAGACAGGCCGTGGTCCTGCCTCAGATATTCAAGCAAGGTTACATTGATCTGGGTTTCCTCATTACGGCTACGCAGGATATATCCCTTTTTCCTTACGCTCTTTACCACTTCCACAGGTATCAGCACCAGAGGCGCATAGCGCGCCTTTTCCGACAGATCCGTCTCGTACCAGCGCAGAAATCCCATAGCCAAAAACAGCGTATTGGCGCCGTTTTCCTCAAGGCTTAACTTAGCCGCGCGCTGTATACTCTTTAACGATACAGCCAGCCGTTCTTCACTCATGAAGGTACGTACCCTGTGGTTACGCATCTCCTCCGCTGCCATAGCCTCGAACATATCCTTCTGATTATCGATGGCATACATCTTCTCATCACGCAGGGTATTCTTAAATTCTACAGGCAGTTCCAAAATCGAATATTCGGTATTATTTGCCAGACCGTCTTCAAAAGCCGGAAGATCGGTGGCCATAAGCTGTATAGTGTTTTTTGTAACACGGAAATTCAACAGGGAATTACGAAGGCTGAAGTCAAGTAGCTTTCTCTCCCACAGCTGCAGCTTGCCTATTGTCACCTCCCCCTCTTTAACCGTTCCTTTCAGACTCTGTACCAGCTCGGAAGGAGCTGCAACCTTCCCCGGTGCCACATCCTGAGCCGATGCATACTGCTCCCCGGCAGCCTCAAGTTTTGCAGGAATGGGACGTATACCGCTGATACGGCAGCGATGCACGTCAACCACAAATTCAAACTCTTCTCTTTTAGCAAGCTTGTTCCTGCCTCTTTCAACAGCTTTATCAAAATCAATATTCTTGCCGTCAACAACGTCCGTCATTTCAAGGAGCAATATCTCCTCTGCCCCATCTGCCGTACGTTTTTCAAGTGCAGACACATCATCGACCAGACAGTCCGCAAAGCTTTCTTCCTCCAGCCAGCAGCCTGC
>CADAHD010000089.1 GCA_902787595.1 uncultured Lachnospiraceae bacterium | reverse complement strand
TATCAGATCTGTATAGGCGTATCTGTCAGTGCGGTTTTTTCTTCTCTGCTGGAGCCATCCTACAGGGCGACGGTTACCGATATGCTTACTAAAGATGAGTATTCAAAAGCAAGCGGTATGATGAGTCTGGCAGGAAGCGCAAGGTATCTTATCTCTCCGATGCTGGCGGGTATGCTTTTGGGAATAAGCGATGTAAAGCTGCTCCTTATCATAGATATCTGTACATTCGTATTTACGGTGATCTGCACTGCCATCGTAAGAAAAAACAGACTTTCAAAGCGCAGCATTATAAAGGAGTCTTTTGGTGAAAGCTTTAAGCAGGGCTGGATGGCCATAACGCAGAAGAGAGGAATATCGATCCTGATAATCATATCTTCCGTGATCACATGTTTTATGGGTGCGATACAGATACTGGTTGAGCCTTTGATACTGGATTTTGAAAGCAGCAGAGTCCTTGGAATAGCGGAAACGGTATGCGCAAGCGGAATGCTTGTAGCGGGCATCATTATAGGGATAGCCGGGATAAGGAAAGATCATACCCGTATACTCAGTATCTCGCTGGCGGTATGCGGGCTGGCCATGGTGGGATTCGGGCTTAAAGAAAACATGATCCTTATATGCTGTTTCGGATTCCTGTTTTTCTTTATGCTTCCTTTTGCGAACAATTGCCTTGATTACATGACAAGGATCAATATTGATGCGGATAAGCAGGGCAGGGCATGGGGACTCATAAGTTTTCTTTCACAGATCGGTTATGTTTTTGCATACGCAGGGGCGGGGCTTCTGGCAGATAAGATTGCGGAAGCAAGGCATATCGGAGTCGGACGCGGTGCGGCATGTGTCATTATGATATCGGGACTGTTACTGGCGGTGATGGCTGTTTCAATACCGTTTTTCAGATCGGTCAAAGAACTTGAAGGGGGTACGGTAAATGATAAGACGACTGATAATAAATGATCTTAAGTCGAACAGGCTGATAACGATATCAACGACTGTATTTATGGCAGCAGCGGCTATGATGCTGGGACTGACTGTATTCCTTTTTGCCACGCTGTATTCATCGATCTCGTCTCTTATGATAAAGGCTGAAACACCTCACTTTCTGCAAATGCATACGGGTGAACTGTCCGAAGAGGAGATAAAGGCATTTACGGAGAAAAGACCTGAGGTTGAGAAAATGCAGATATGCAGATTTCTCAATCTGGAGAACGGACAGATAAGGATAGGCGATAACAGTTTTGATAGCAATATGCAGGATAACGGACTCTCTTGCCAGAGCGAGGCTTTCGATTATCTTCTGGATGCAGACGACAGCATTATACGCGTTTCTCCCGGAACTGTTTATGTTCCCGTTGCATACAGGAATGAATATGATATCAATGTCGGGGATACGATGTATATAGGTACTGAGGAGCTGAGCGTTGCGGGATTTATGCGTGATTCGCAGATGAATTCCATGATGGCATCCTCTAAGAGATTTCTTGTGAACGAAGCGGATTACGAAAGACTGAAATATCTGGGAAGCGAAGAATATCTGATAGAATACAGGCTTAAAGAAGGAAGCGATACAGCTGCTTTCGCCACCGCATATAAGGATGCGGACCTTCCCTGCAACGGACCGGCCATCACCTATCCGCTGATAAAACTGATGAATGCTCTTTCGGACGGGATCATGGTGATCATCATACTGCTTGTATCAGTTGTAGTCCTTTGTATTTCCATCATGTGCATAAGATATATCGTTCTTACCCGGCTTGAAAAAGACCGGCGCGAGATAGGAATGCTTAAAGCTGTCGGGATCTCAAGGATGGATATAAGAAAGCTTTATTTATCCAAATATCTGCTGCTTTCCGCGATAGGCAGTCTTGTGGGATCAGTTTCGGCTTGTGTTATAGCGCTCCCTTTGGGAAAAGGCATGAGAGAGCTTTACGGAGAAGCAGATGATCCTGTTCTTGTATATGCGGTCATGATCGCCGGAGCCGTCTTGGCCGAAGCCATGATACTTTTATCCGTGAAACGAACGCTTGTCAGGACTGAAAAGATCTCTGCCGTTACTGCATTGAGCGGACGCAGTGAGAGCCGACGGAGTAAAAACTATTGGATACCTGTTTCAGTTATCATCATGGCTGCGGTGTTTATGATGATAGTTCCCGACAGCATGAAGAAAACAATGTCGGATCCGGAGTTTGTCCGGTATATGGGGATAGGAAACAGTCAGATCCGTATCGATGTCCGCCGGTCACAGGACACAGATGCTTCGGCCGCTGAGCTGGCAGCACGCCTGGCAGAGGATGACAGAGTTGACAGATACTCGGTAATGGAAACCGGAGCCTACAGATCATTTCTGTCTGACGGCAGAGCTTATGATCTGATTCTGGAAAATGGTGACCATAGCATTTTCCCTGTAAATTATACCGAAGGAACATATCCGCAGAGCGAAAATGAGATCGCCGTATCCATATTAAATGCAGAGGAGACCGGACTTGGAGTCGGAGACAGCATCACGATCTGTAAGAATACAAAGGACGGAGAGTCAGAAAAAAGCGCATGCGTTATATGCGGCATTTATTCGGATATTACAAATGGAGGAAAGACGGCTAAAGGATGTATAAACGATGCAACTCCGCTCATGTGGAGTGTCATGTATGTTACACTCAAAGATGAAGTGCTGCCGGATGAGTGGATATCGGAATACAGCGGAGGAGTGTCGGGAACGGATCAAAGCATCAAAATAGCTGAGATAGCGGAATATATGAAAGGAATGTATGGTCAGACCATCAGAAATATAGGAAAAGCATCGCTTATGACAAAATCTGTTGCCTGTGTGGTGATCATGGTTGTGATCCTTCTGCTGATGCGTCTTGTGATCTGGAGAGAAAGAAGAGAAAGCTCTCTTAAGAAAGCATTGGGATTTACGGCTTCGGATATACGCATGGATTATATGAAAAAACTGACATTTTATCTGCTGACGGGGCTTGCCTTGGGGATCGTTTCGGGAATGGTATCAGCTCAGCGGCTGGCCGGGATCCTGCTGGGATTTATGGGAGCCCGGGGGATTAAGTTCACGACAGATGCGGTATCGGTATTTGTTGTGGTGCCTGTACTGATGATACTTACATCATTTATTGCGGCTTTAATAAGTCTGAGAGAGATCGCAAACATTAAGGCATATGAATGTCTTACAACAAGAGAATGATTCAGGATCAGTATCTGAGAGAAAACGGCAGGGTTACTTATAACAGATCGGAGGGAAAATATGAGCATACTTAGAGTTAAGGACCTCAAAAAAGACAGTATATTAAAGGGAGTCAGTTTTGAGATAAAGGAGGGAGAAATGATCGCGATAATGGGTCCTTCGGGTTCGGGAAAATCGACTCTCCTCTACAATGTGTCCGGGATGGATCAGGCATCATCCGGAGAGGTGTATCTTGGTGCTACGGAAATAGCGGGACTTGGTGAAGATGATAAAGCGCATATCAGACTCAGGCGGATGGGCTTTGTATTTCAGATGATGAATATGCTGTCGGATCTGAACATAATTGATAATATTGCGTTTCCGGCGGTTCATTCGGATAAAAAGGATCAAAAAGCATACTATGAGCGCGCAAAGCTGCTTATGGAAAAACTGAATATCGTAGACCTGGCCGAAAGGAGTATCAAGGAAGTGTCGGGGGGACAGCTTCAGAGAGCCTGCATATGCAGAAGTATGATATTGAAGCCGGAGATCATTTTTGCTGATGAACCTACGGGGGCGCTTAACCGGACGGCGGCGGCAGAGGTCATGGATGCATTCATGGAGATAAACCGTGACGGTACAACAATAATGATGGTAACTCATGATGCAGGGGTGGCAGGCATGTGTGAGAGGATACTTTATCTTCTGGACGGTGAGATAAGGGGAGAACTTGCCCTTGGAAAATACAAAGAAGCTGAGGGAAGAGAAAGGGAACAGAGGACCTTGAAATGGCTGGGCGCAATGGGATGGTAAGGGCAGGTAAGGTCCGGCTTTCAGTTTATGATTGAAAAGCTTTTTTGATTGTGCTAGAATGTTGCGGGTAAAGTCAAAGGAGGTACAGAGGATTATGAAAAAGAAGTTTGTTTTGTTTATGGCTTTTACACTTATGTTTGTGTTCCTGACCGGCTGCGGCAATAATGCGGCATCACCGGTGAAGTCTTTTTGCACAGCGCTTCAGAAACTGGATTATACAGCGATGAGCGGCTGCTTTGAAGAGGATATGATGACGGAAGAAGATTTCACCATGATGTATGATGAGTTTTCCGAGATGGGGCTGGAAGAAGCTTTTGCTGCAAATGCAAAGGCTATAAAGTGCACCGTGGGCAAACCGATGATCGATCCGGATGATGAAGAGAGCGCATCTGTAAACGTAGTCATTAAGTATAATGATTATTCTGCCGGTCACAAGCTTGCTTTTGATACCTTTTATAAGGAGTATTTTGAAGACGAAGAGGGTGTTGTGGACGAGACCAGACTGGCTGAACTCTTAAAAGAGCATTATGCATCCGATACCCCTGCAGTTAAGGAAGAAGAAGTTGTTTTCTATATGGAAAAGGTAGAAAAGAAGTGGGTTGTTTCCTATGATTATGACATGCTCGAGCGTGTAGCCAATGCGATCACGGGTAATCTTATGGATTCATGGTATGATTACGACTATGACTATGAGGAAGATGAAGATGACGCTGACTTTGATGATGAGATAGAATTGCAGATAGATGATGACGGCAATATCATAGGCATGGCTGATTTTACCGAAAAGCCCAAGTGGTATGAGGATATGAGTGATGAAGAGATCGATGAGGTGCTCTCGGCAAACGGCATAACACGCACCGATGATACCGATCTTTCCGACTATGATTATCTCTTTGAAGATGAAGAGGATGAAGATGACGAGGATTGGGATGACGACGACTGGGACGATGAAGATGATGAAGATGATGAAGATGAAGACCTCTATGATTCCTATATGGATCGTATCTTTAATGTTGAGAGCAGCGGTACGCTGATGATAAAGAACTATGTCCTTAATGATGTTGATGAGGATGAAGATTACTACATCCTTACAGGCGATGTATATGATGTGGATATTTATAATGAATGGCTCAGCATCATAAACAGCGTGCCGGATTTTGCGGGAACTTATCCCGATATCTATGAGGATCTTGATGACGGTCTTTACTGTGAGGAAATGGATGTTTATATTCCCAAGGATATGGCAGTATCAGGCAAGTGGCCTTCAGGTTCAGGGGCCAGCAATCTGATGAGTCTGATCAATTCCGGGCATGCGATCGTATATACCGGAGAGATGGATGATGAGGCCGAAGCTGTTTATGACAGCGATCTGTGATCCCTGTACAGAGGATCTGTCTTTTGAGAAGCAAACAAGGCTGAGGCACTTATAACAGGGCATGAATTGTTTCTGTTATAAAGTGTTACACCAGCGATACGGGCTGTATTAACAGCGCATCAGGGGCAAGAGTTATGCGGGCCGCTCCGGCCGGATACCGTATCCGGCAAAAAGCTCACGCATACGAAAAAGATCATAACGGAAGATAATGGGATCCCGTGATCAGACAGGGGATCCGTTTTGAGAAAGTCGGAAAATGAATAAAAGTAATAAACTGCTGACAGGGATCATCAAGGTGATCTTTGTTATTATAATGGTAACGAGTATTTTTCTTCAGCCTATGGCCGCTATAAGGGCGGGCGCAGGTGAAGGCTATCATATCTATATAAATGTAGTGGCTAACGTGGTTACTGTGTATTATAACGGTGATCCGGTAAGGACCATGATCACATCAACGGGAACGGCTACACCCTTATCGGGGACTTTTAAGACTTCACAGAAATTTGACTGGGGATATTTAAACGGTAACGTATACGGACAGTATTGCACCAGGATATACAAGGGCATACTGTTTCATTCCGTGCCTTATACCAAGTATTATAATTACGGAAGTCTGAAGCACGGACAGTTTGATCTTCTGGGAACGCCCGCATCCATGGGATGCATGCGTCTTTGCGTGGGTGATGCCAAGTGGATCTATGACAATATACCTGCAAACACGCCGGTAACGTTTTATTCGGATGAGGATACTCCGGGACCATTGGGCATGCCTTATTCCGCAAAAATAGATGATTTTGGCGAGGCCTTTTCCGGCTGGGATCCTACGGATCTGAATCCGGCCAATCCCTGGAAAGCTTTTTTGGGTTCCTGCTTTAACGCAGATTATTATCTGGAGAATAATCCGGACCTTAAGGAACTGGCTCCCTGGACTGATGTGAGCTTAAAGCTGCACTGGGTTACCTGCGGCATCAAAGAAGGCAGGCGCGCCAGCAGCATCTTTAATATCGAAGAATACAAAAAACAGCTGAATTACCGTTTTGGCGATAATAATTATGCTTATGTTGCATACTATAATACCTGGGGATTTTTAGGGCCTTCCGATGTGCAGACGGCATCAAAGGTCAAGCTGATACTGCCCAAGGGATATGAGCTTAAGGAACAGCAGGATAATACGCTGACGAAACCCGTGCATAAACCGGTCGCAACACCTACGCCCACACCCAAGGCAACGCCCACTCCGACGCCGGAAGTTTCAGAGAGGGAATTGTTTAATGCAGTGACGTATGCGGACCGTTATCCGGATCTTAAAGAGGCTTTCGGATATGACCCCGAGGCTTTGTGGGAGCATTATGATACTATAGGAAGATACGAAGGCAGGATAGCTTATTAACTGATATGGCGGAAAAGAAGAACGTAAAAAAGGAAAGCGCTGTCGACTGGGTCGCGGAGGATCTTAAGAGCGGGGAGTTTAAGAATATATACCTGCTTTACGGCAGCGAGAGCTATATGCTCAACTGGAATCGTTCGCGTCTTATAAAAGCCCTTATACCGGAGCCGGATGATATGAATTATTCCGTCTACGAGGATAAGAGCCTGGATATCGAAAAGATAATAGAACAGGCTGATACCATGCCTTTTTTTGCGGAGCGCAGGGTCATACTGGTCAAAAACAGCGGCTGGTTTAAAAGCGGCGGAGACAGACTGAAGAAATATCTGCCGGAGCTCCCGCCCACGACCTATATGATATTCTGCGAAAAAGAAGTACGCAAAGGCAAGGGAACTATCTACGATTATGTAGATACCAACGGCCGTGTAGTGGAGTATGTAACTTTAAGCCGCCCGGCGATAGAGAGGAATGTTGTAGCGCTGCTTAAGCGTGAAGGACGCAGTATGCAGCGCGCAACCTTCGATCATTTTATCGACAGGGTGGGAATGCAGATGCAGGATATCAGCGTTGAACTTGAAAAGCTGGTATGCTACACCGAAGGCCGAGAGATGATAAGTCTTGAGGATGTTGATGCAGTGGTCAGCCCCAGACTGGAAGAGCATGTATTTGACCTTACAAACGCAATAGCGGAAAAGAAAAGAAGAGTTGCCCTTGATAAGTATTATGAGCTTATGGCGCTCAAGACCCAGCCTATGGGTATCATAGTGCTGCTGACCAGGCAGTTTAACAGACTGCTGCTGATAAAGAGCATGCGCGCCAAAGGCGTGGACCGGGCCAGAGTGGCAAAGGTTCTGGGCATCAGTGATAAAGCTATACCGATAAATGAGAGGCTGGCATCCCGCTTTACCATGGAAGAATTAAAGAGCGCAGTTGCGGACTGCGTGGATGCGGAGGAATCCGTAAAAAACGGACGCATGAGCGACAAACTCAGTCTTGAGACCCTGATAGTAAAATACGCATCGAATTAGTATCTTAATTAACAGGAGGAATCATCCAAATGGAAAAAGTCAGAGTAGTGCAGTACGGCTGCGGCAAAATGAGCAAATACACCCTGCGTTATCTCTATGAGAAGGGCGCACAGATCGTCGGTGCTATCGGCCATGCCCCGGCAGTCGGCCAGGACGTGGGTGACTGGGCAGATCTCGGTGTAAAGACCGGCATCATCATCTCCGATAATGCAGACAAAGTTCTTGACGAGTGCGATGCAGAAGTTGCCATCATCACCACCAGAAGCTTCGTCGGCGATATCTATGAGTGCATTGAAAAGTGCGTCAGCCGTGGCATCAGCGTGATCACCACCTGCGAAGAGGCCATCTTCCCCTGGACCACCTCCGCAGAGCTGACCAACAAGATTGACGCTCTTGCCAAGGAGACCAACTGCACGGTTGCCGGCAGCGGCATGCAGGATA
>CADAHD010000088.1 GCA_902787595.1 uncultured Lachnospiraceae bacterium | reverse complement strand
GGTCAGAAAAGTATAAAGCAAGGAGAAGAAAATGAAAAAGAAAAAGAAGAAGTTCAGGATCCTGATAATGGCATTATTGATGATCACGCTGGTGTTTTCACAGCTGCCCGGCAGTCCGGCGGTAATGAGCGTGCAGGCTGCCGCGGAAGACAATGATTATCTTGCGGCGCTGGCCCTGAGTCTTAACTTCTTTGACGAGAATGCCTGCGGAAACGACGCCGGCTCCCTGGGCATCAGCTGGCGCGGAAACTGCCATACTTATGATGCTGAGGCTTCTCTGGATAAAGCAGATAATTTCCCGGCGCGTTATCGCAGTCTGGTAGATCCTGACGGCGACGGGAAGGTAGATGTATCCGGCGGATATCATGACGCCGGCGACCATGTGAAGTTCAATCTGACCATGGGATTTGCCGGCAGCAGCCTGGCACTGTCGGATTATCTGCATCCTGAGGTGTATAAAAAGGCGGGGGCAAAAGAGCATCTTTTAAAGATTGTTAAGCGTAATGCGGATTATCTGATGAAGACCACTTTCCTTGATACTGACGGAGAGGTGGCAACGATCTGCCATGTTGTGGCAAACGGAAATGTTGATCATAACGACTGGTCTTCTCCCGAGAAACAGACTTATGAGCGCACAACCTACTGGCTCAGCGCGGAATTTAACAATACCGCGGTCTGCGGCGAAATGGCGTCGGCTCTGGCCGGGTGCGCATGGATGTATAAGAACACTGATGCTCAGTATTACGCTGAATGTATCAAATATGCGAAAGCCCTTTTAAAATTCGGAAAAGAGCATCAGGGCAATTATCTTGGAGGGCTTTCCCCCTTCTATGATACGTCCGGATACTACGGAAGCGAAACGATGTACGGGCTCGACGAGACAGCCATGGCGGAAGCCTGGCTGTGGCTTTGCGGAGAAGGCGATAAACCGGTATATGAGCCCAACAGCGGATGCTATATATATCAGGGAATATATTACGGAGATTATGATTTCTACAGCTGGAATAAGGTATGGCAGGGCTTTGCGGCTCTGATGTATAAGAAAACAAATGAGCAGCCGTATGCACAGGCCCTGAAAGATGCTTATAATAACAAACAGGGCCTGAGCGATTCCTTTTATAATTATTTTGATGTTACCTGGGGTGTGTCGCGCTATAACTGCGCGATGCAGATGACGGCGCTCTCGCTTGCAAAGGGCGATAAGGATTCGGCATATGCAAAAGCCGCAAGGTATCAGATGGATTATATACTGGGTAATAATCCTTATGGATACAGCTTTCTGATAGGTTATGGTAATAATCCGTCAAAGATACACCACCGCGGAGCCAATCCGGATAAGGGCGCAGCGAAATATGTTTTGAAAGGCGCTTTGATCGGTGGTCCTGATTCCAACGGATATGCGGATGATGTAAACTCTTACCAGTACACCGAGCCTGCGCTTGATTATAACGGATGTTTTGCGCTGGCCTGCGCAGGTCTGGCAGAGCTGTACGGCGGATCCGCAGCGGACGAGCCTACACCCGGCGACGAGCCTACACCCGGCGACGAGCCTACACCCGGCGACGAGCCTACACCCGGGGACGAGCCTACGCCCGGGGATGAACCCACGCCCGGGGACGAACCTACGCCCGGAGACGAGCCTACGCCGGGAGACGAACCCACGCCGGGAGACGAACCCACGCCCGGGGACGAACCCACGCCCGGGGACGAACCTACGCCCGGAGACGAACCCACACCGGGAGACGAACCCACACCGGGAGACGAACCCACACCGGGAGATGAACCCACGCCGGGAGATCCCTCAGAGCCGGTCGAATTAGAAGGCTACACCCTGGCTGTCGGTCAAAGGCTTAATATAGCTGATATCCTGAATAAAGACGCCCGCCTCAGCGGCATAAGCATAAAGAAATATAAATGCGATCTTAAGAAGCTGGCTTCCGTTTCCAGCAAAGGCGTGGTCAAAGCGAAAAAAGAAGGCAGCGTGGTGATCACGGGATACAAAAAAGAAGGTAAGAAGTATGTTCCTGTTGCCGGTGTGAAAATAGAGATAAGTAAACCGGTATTTAAGATCGCAAATGCCGACGGCACTAAATTCGATCTTACATATGAGGGACAGACGGCAGATCTGAGCGCATATGTTACCAATCTTCCCAAAAGGCAGAGCGTCGGATTCACGGTCCCCTCAAAGAATAAAAGCGTGAGCCTGGACGGTTCGGTGATCACCGCGCTGAAAAACGGAAGTGTCAAGTTCAGCTGCATCATAGGAGAGGGTAAATACGCCGCCAAATATACGGCTGTGCTTAAAGTAAAGTTCCCTAAGCTGAAGAACACGGCAGGCTTGAAGGCAGGAAAGACAAAAACTCTTGTCATCAGGAACGTAAGCTCTTATACCCCCGTGCGCTGGGAACATGATCCGGTGATAACGCTGACGCAGACCAAAGATATGCGCAAAGTGAAGATAAGCGTGGCAGCAGCCGGGACATACACACTGAAGGCGGTGATAGACGGCAGGGAATATACCATGGAAGTTAAGGCAGAGTGAACGGCGTACCCTTGAAGTTTTGGGCTAAAAGCTTTATAATATACGGATGACCGAAAGGAGCTGATCATTTTGCCTAAAAAAAAGAGAGTAAGCACAATCATCATAGCATTGGTCCTTATAGCCGCATGTATAGCGGGGATAGTATTGCTTCCTGCGCCTGAGAAGCACGAGACCATAAAGCAGACTATGAAGGATGCGGTCCTTCATGATATCAACAAGATAAACTTTCTGGGGTTTGAGGTGGACCCCTCACTTATTTCGGCGTATATCGTAACAGGCATACTCCTGTTATTTGCACTGATCGTGCGTATTTTTGTAATACCCAATTTCAAGCCTGTTCCCGGCAAGCTTCAGCTTATCCTGGAGACCTGGGTGGGCTTTTTCCATGATCTGGGCAGGACCAATTCCCCCCACAGATACAAGGCACTTGGCGGATATATCTTCGGCGCGGGTTCCTATATCTTCGTGGGTACGATGTTCGAGCTGTTCGGCCTTCAGGCCATAACCACGGAGGGACATTCTATTACCCTGCCGGCGCCTCTGGCTAATATAAACGGCGCCATCTGCATGGGCTTTTTATCGTTTTTCTTTATAATGAGCGGCGGCATAGCTGCCAACGGAGGCAAGGGCATACTTAAAACACTGAAGGAGTTCTCGCTGCCTATCTCCATGACTTTCCGTTTGTTTGGAGCGCTTATGTCAGGTATGCTCACAACGGAACTCGTATATTATTACATAACACTGAGCTTTGGTCTGCCGGTGGTTGTGGGTGTGCTCTTTACCGTGCTCCACGCCCTGATACAGGCTTATGTGCTTACCATGCTTACCAGTTTCTATTACGGAGAGGTGAGTGAAGTGCACCATAAAAATAACGAAAATATTAAAGCGGAGGAAGTTAAAAATGAAGAAGCTTAAATCCTTATCTATTGTCCTTGCGGCGCTGATCGTACTGCTTACCGGCCTTACCTTTGCGGGAGCCATCAAGGCAAAGGCTGCAGAACCTGCAGCATCCGTCACGCTTATGGCCGGCGAAGATGCAAATGCATCCGCGGTGGCAGCTGCAGCGGATTCGGCAACAGGCAGACACAGCTCATGCTGGGCCTCGTGTTCATAGAGACCGTCGTTATCTACGCTCTGATCGTAGCTATACTGATAGTATTCGTTCTGTAAAAAAGGGAGGGCGTTCATTATGCCTTTGGGAATAGATTTTGTACAGGTACTTCTGCACCTTTTTAATGCGGTGATCCTCTTTGCGGGACTTTATATCCTGCTTTATGCTCCCGTGGTCAAGTTTATGGACAAACGCGCGGATCAGATCAGGGATCTTACCGAGGGCGCGGTCAATGCTGAGCAGGCTGCAAAGAAAAAGGTTGAAGAGTATGATGAGAAGATGAAAGCTGCGGCAGCAGAACTTGCCGAGAGCAAGAGAGAAGCAGCTGCAGAGATAGAGGAACTCAAAAAAGAGCAGATAGCTGCCGCAAAGGAAGAAGCAAGGCAGATACTTTCGGATGCCCGCGCACAGGCTGAGCGTGAGAAAAAGGCGATCATCGGAGGCGCAAAGCAGGACATATCCGATATGATAGAGCAGGCCGCTAAGAAACTCATGCAGGGCGAGGATGTAGCGGATCCTTATGATGAGTTTATCAAAGAGGCGGAAAGGACGAAGGCAAATGGCTGAAAAGAAAGCCTCCCGCGCATATCTGTATGCGGCCAAAAAACCTGATACCCAGCAGGAAGAACGCCTTAAGGAATTTATAGGAAGGCGTTATGCCAAGGAATACGAGCTGGTCTGGGTACAAGATGAAGACCTGGGCAACGGCTTTAAGCTGGTAGTGGGCGACGACGTATACGACCGCAGCAGGCAGGGGCGTTTTGCGCAGTTAAAGGAATTACTGGAAGGCGTTGTCAGACATGATGATGATACTTCCGATGTTATAGGTCTTTTCAAGACAGCGATAGACAGCTGGAATGTGGAGACAGTCTCCAGGGAAGAGGGAGAAGTGCTCACCATCGGTGATGGCATAGCCATCATCAAAGGCCTTGATAAGGCCGTGTATGGTGAGATCGTGGTATTTGAGTCCGGCGTTAAGGGTATGGTCCAGGATATCCGCAGGGACAGTCTGGGCGTGATCCTTTTCGGTGATGATACCAATGTCTGTGAAGGCAGCCGCGTGCGCCGTACCGGCAAGACGGCAGGCATTCCCGTGGGCGACGGTTATCTGGGCAGGGTTGTAAATGCCCTGGGCGAGGCGATAGACGGCGGCGGACCCATACAGTCCGTGGATTACAGGGCTGTGGAATCACCCGCGCCCGGCATAGTGGAACGCCAGGCCGTTAACACTCCCATGTATACAGGCATACTTTCGATAGATTCCATGTTCCCTATAGGCAGGGGACAGAGAGAGCTGATAATAGGCGACCGTCAGACCGGCAAGACCTCCATAGCTATTGACGCTATCCTTAATCAGGATGATGTCATCTGTATTTATGTGGCTATAGGGCAGAAGGCCAGCAGCGTGTCACGCCTTGTTGAGATGTTAAAGAAAAAGGGCGCCATGAAGCATACGGTGGTAGTAAGCGCTTCCGCCAGTGAAACGGCTCCCATTCAGTATATCGCGCCTTATGCAGGCACAGCCCTTGCGGAGTACTTTATGTATCAGGGGAAGGATGTGCTGATCGTATATGATGATCTTTCTAAGCACGCCGTGGCATACAGGGCACTTTCACTGCTGCTTGAGCGTTCACCCGGACGTGAAGCATATCCCGGTGACGTATTCTATCTGCATTCCAGACTTTTGGAGCGTTCCGCAAGGCTTTCGGACGAACTGGGCGGTGGCAGTATCACGGCTCTGCCCATAGTAGAGACGCAGGAAGGCGATGTTTCCGCTTATATCCCTACAAATATCATCTCCATCACTGACGGACAGATATTCTTAGAGAGCAGTCTGTTCTTTGCGGGACAGAGGCCTGCAGTTAACGTAGGTCTTTCGGTATCCCGTGTGGGCGGCGCTGCGCAGACAAAGGCTATGAAGGCTGCAGCGGGCAGCCTGCGTCTGGATCTGGCACAGTACCGTGAGATGGAAGTTTTCACGCAGTTTTCCAGTGATCTGGACGAATCCACAAAGAAGCAGCTCAAATACGGCCAGGGACTTATGCAGATACTGCGTCAGCCCACAGGAAAGCCGTATCAGCTCCACAGCATGGTCATCATCCTGGTGACGGCCACGGCGCGGCTTCTTATGGATCTTGAGATAAACAGGATAAGAGCTTTTATCAATGACCTGCTGGCTCATTTTGAGAGCATGCATGCAGGGATCTGCAATGAGATAGACAAGAGCGGAAAGCTGAGCGATGAGCTCAGGGAGAATATCAAGACCGTGGCCGGGGAGTATCTTAAAACATGGCAAACGCAAGAGAGATAAAAGGACGTATAGACAGCGTCCGTAATACAAAGAAGATCACAAACGCCATGTATCTTATCTCTTCCGCAAAGCTCAGGAAGGCAAAGGAAGGGCTGGCAAAGACAAGGCCGTATTTTGACGCGACCGAGCACGAGATCAAACGTATCTTCCAGAGCACCAATGATGTGGATTCGCATTATTTTTATCCCAAAGACCGCAGCAAAGAGGCGCGCAAGCAGGCGTTTCTGGTGATAACAGCTGACCGGGGGCTGGCCGGAGGCTATAACCACAATGTTATACGCGCCGCCGAGGCGGAGATGAAGAAGCATCGTAATGTTCGTCTTTATGTGGTGGGGGATTACGGGCGCAGGTATTTTAAAAAGCATAAAGGCCCTATTGAAGAGACCTTTTATTATACGGCGCAGGACCCCACTTTTGCACGGGCAAGAGAGATATCCGCGCTGCTGCTTGATGAATATGACAGCGGACGGGCTGATGACATAACGGTCATCTACAGCGATATGGAGAGCGAGCTCAGCTGCGTAGTCAGAATGGCAAGGCTGCTGCCTTTTTCACGGAAAGATTTTCTGGATGCCGGTGAAAGCAGGGATAAGGAAGATCCTGATGCCGGCAAAAGCAGCAATAAGGAATACCGTTTTGAGCCGTCGCCCACATCGGTACTTGATTCCATGATACCTTCATATGTGGCGGGGTTTATTTACGGCGCGATGGTAGATTCCTTTTCCGCGGAACAGAATTCAAGAATGAACGCTATGAGCAACGCAAACCGCAATGCGGAGGAACTGCTCACAAAGCTTAAGAAAGAATATAACAGGGTCAGACAGGCTGCCATAACCCAGCAGATAACCGAAGTATCCGCCGGCGCAAAGGCGCAGAGGATGCGCAGGCTAAAAAAGGCGCGGCAGCGCATGGAGGAAAGATAGTTGGCTAAAGGAAAGATAGTGCAGGTCTCAGGACCCGTCATAGATGTGGAATTTAATAAGGGTACGATGCCCAGGCTGCGCGAGGCTCTGATAACCGTGCTCAACGGCAAAGAGCTTACCATGGAAGTGGCGCAGCTTCTGGAGGATCATACCGTAAGATGCATAATGCTTTCCGAGAGCGAAGGCTTATACCGGGGCATGGAAGTTGAGTCTACAGGAAGCTGTATCAGGGTTCCTGTCGGTGATGCCACCATAGGCAGGATGTTTAACGTGCTGGGAAAACCCATTGACGGAGGTGATCCCATACCCGAAGAGGCGCAGCGCTGGGAGATACATCGTCCGGCTCCTTCATTTGCCAGACAGAATGTTTCCATCGAAGTGCTTGAAACGGGCATCAAGGTCATAGACCTGCTGGCTCCGTATGCGCGCGGCGGTAAGATAGCGCTTTTCGGCGGCGCGGGCGTAGGCAAGACCGTGCTGATCCAGGAGCTCATTCATAATGTGGCCATGGAGCATGGCGGATATTCCATATTTACCGGTGTCGGAGAGCGAAGCCGTGAAGGCAACGATCTGTGGAACGAGATGAAAGAGAGCGGCACCATAGACAAGACGGCCATGGTCTTCGGACAGATGAACGAAAGTCCCGGCGTGCGTATGAGAGTGGCGCTCACCGGTCTTACCATGGCAGAGTATTTCCGCGATATACAGCACAGAGACGTGCTTCTCTTCATAGATAACATTTTCCGTTTTGTGCAGGCCGGTTCCGAGGTTTCCACGCTTTTGGGCCGCATGCCTTCGGCCGTAGGATATCAGCCCACGCTGGCTCAGGAAATGGGACAGCTGCAGGAGCGCATCACTTCCACCGAGGAAGGCAGCGTTACTTCCGTGCAGGCGGTTTATGTGCCTGCCGACGACCTTACCGATCCTGCGCCGGCTACCACCTTTACTCATCTGGATGCCACCACGGTGCTTTCGAGAAGCATAGCTGAACAGGGTATTTATCCGGCTGTGGATCCGCTTGATTCCACTTCGCGCATACTGGAAGAGGATATAGTGGGCAAAGAGCATTATGAGACGGCGCGCGCCGTACAGGAATATCTGCAGAAGTATAATGAACTGCAGGACATCATCGCCATACTGGGTATGGACGAGCTTTCCGATGAGGATAAGCTTGTGGTAAACCGCGCAAGAAAGATGATACGTTTCCTTTCACAGCCCATGTTCGTTGCAGAAAAGTTCACGGGTACAAAGGGCGTGTATGTGCCGCTCAGTGAGACTATAAAAGGTTTTAAGGAAATACTTGCGGGCAAGCATGATGATCTGCCCGAAGCTGCATTTTATAATGTGGGCAATATAGAGAGCGCAGTTAAGAAAGCTGAGGAGCTATGAATCACTTCAGTTTAAAGATCTATGAATCGGACGGGGTATTTTATGAGGGTGAAGCCATAAAGGTCACCATTCCCGCTTATGACGGTGAGTACGGGATCTGGGCAGGCCATGAAAACGTGGTCATGGCAGTGGTCCCCGGCATTCTCCGATATACGGATTTTGAGGAGAAGACTCACCTGGCTTCGGTATCCAACGGGATGTTCCGTGTGGACGACGGGGAGGTGCTGGTGCTGGTCGAGACCGCCGAGTATCCCGAGGAAATTGATGTGGAGAGGGCCAGACGCAAAGAAAAGGCGGCAAGGGATGCGATGCAGGAGAAGAGATCGCTGAGAGAATACCGTCTGGCAGAGATGCAGCTTAAACGCGAACTGGTGCGTCTTAAGCTTGCCGGCAAACAGATGCTTGACGACTGAAAGCTCAGGCGTATTGAGGGGAGGAGTATTATGAAAAAGAGGAGGATACTGACGGCTGCTGTCGTTGGTATGGCAGTGTTAGGCGCCTGCACGAATGCTGATAATAACAGCAGAGGAAATTATGAAGAACCGGAGGCAACACCGACTGTTGCCGAGCCCGATGATGTCGTAGCGGAAGATCCCACGCCGACTGCTGCGCCGGAAGATCTGCCCACGGAGCCGGAGTATCTGATGGTGGGGTATCATCTGAACGAAGAGGAAATGGCAGAGCGCCTTGACGGGGTATGGTATCTGAACGAAGGGGAAAACATGATACAAGACCCCAATCTCATACCGGATACTCTTATCATAGATTCCGATACCATGACCGCTACATATCATATGGCATATGCAGCGGAAGAGGCTTATTATGATATCAGTTTCAATCATGAATTTGATACAGCGGAAAATGCGCTGAGCGGTCTGGAGCTGACCTGCACCGGCGTGACGGATGGTTTCCCCATTCAGAAGACCGATTCCTTATATTCGAATTTTTATGTAATGGTATGCGAGAATAATCTGATCCTGCGTGAATACGGCAACGGGCTGTCACAGCTGGCAGAAGATGTGATAGGCTATGAGAGGCAGGGACATGACGGCTGGTGGGTCTTCATACGTGACGATATGCAGAGGGACCCGATATATCCTTATGAGCGTATCGACTGGGATAAGGAACGCAAAACGGATTCCGTTTTCTACGCTATCCGTTATGCCGACTGGGGAGATTCCTGCGACCTGCAGGAGGTGGAAACAGAGTTTTTTGAAGACATAATGCTCTATGGAATGGAGAAATCTGCGCTGGCTGTGCGTTATGCCGATAACGGCCATCCTTTCAGCGTTATAAACTATAATTATAAGGGAATGGAGATGTATGCGCATTCGGGGGCTTATTCTCCTTCACTTGTGGAAGTAATGACGGATGAAAACGGAGATATCCTTTACTGGCAGGATATCCCTTATTACGGACTGGGGTATTTTGAGCTGCCCACAGCGAACGGCGCGCCTGATGTATCCAGGGATGATAAGCGTTATGAGGCAACGGATAAGGTATTTCTTGGTGAATGGGTAGCGGATGACGGCAGCACTATAACGATCGAGGCTGCAGATCCCCAGACGGGAGGCTATCATGCGGAAATATCCATTTACCGTCTGGCAGCGGCAGATGCTTATCTGAACATGGACGGGGATGACCTGTCGATCAATCAGGGATATATAGGCGATGACAGGATCGAAGGGAAGATAGAAGCGACATCAAAGGGCATAAGATTTACGGTTACGGGATCGGAATTCGATCTGCTGGAAGTGGGAACGGTAATTGATCTTATAAAAAAATAATAATATGAGGAGGTTACAGAAATGGGACTTTTTGACCAGATGATGAGTTCGGCGAGCAATCTTGTATCGGCTGTAAGCGGCGGTGCAGGAGCTGCAGGGCTTGATGCTTCCTGGAAGAGCAACAGGCGCATCGAGATAAAACCTGTGGAGAATCTTGAGGAGCTTAAAGCTTCGGTGAATGTGTCCGATCCCGGAAGCGTGGCTGCATATTATGTTTATGCGGTAATGGCGCTTACGGCAGACAAGGATACGGGCATGGGCATGATGAAGTATCTCTTTGCGAATCTGGAGCCTTTCGGCCGCGGCTTTACCGAAGGCGGAACAAACGGAGGCTGGGATAATTATATGAACGACCGTCTTAAGGATGATGATTACCGCTGGCTTCCCAGAGCATATTTTGCAGGGGCAGTGGCAGATAACGGTTTCCATCCCGCTCAGCCGCTGACAGTTGATCTTTATTTCAACCAGCCCAACACGGACGCGCTCAATTCGCAGAGCCTTGAGCAGCTGGGCAGGCTTAATATCGTATACTATGTACAGAGCAATGCAGCAGGAAATAAGGTAAATATCGAACTGTCAAAGTTTGACGGTAGCGATCGCTGGTATGTGACAAAAGGTTCTGTGGCAAGTGCGCTTTTCTATGATCAGAGAGCAGGTCTTACCGCTGCCGCAAAGGCAAAACTTTATACCTGAGGGCATAATTATTTATGGACAAACGCAGCGTGCTTATGCTATAATCGTTAAAGATTTTTCGTTCACGGGAGGTTATTATGGCTGATAATCATGAAGAACTGAAAATATTGATGGATACCCTTTCCATAGGGGATGAAGGCGCCGGTGTGCTGCAGTCGGCCAATACCGTGATGCGTCAGAAGGATATCGACTATCTGGTAAGCCTTTTGCAGGAGCTGCAGGAATACCGTGAGATAGGAACGGCTGAGGAATGCCGGGAATATAAGAAAAAGGCGCTTGGTTGATTTTTTGTATTTGACGGGATTTAATGGGGGCAGGCTTTTCCTGCCCCATTTTTTTGAAAAAGAAACTACCTGGGAATGAACGAGCATCTGAAGAAAAATCTGCTCCTTCAGGGCAGTATATTGGCTGTAGCGGGACTTATCAGTAAGGTGATAGGTTTTATTTACCGTATCCCCATGGCCAATATTATGGGAAATGCGGGAAACGGCCTGTATTCGGTAGCCTTTGGTCTCTACAATATCGCGCTTACGCTTTCTTCTTACAGCATGCCTCTGGCCATATCAAAACTGATGAGCGCCCGTCTGGCGAAGGGCGATAACAGGAATGCCCACAGGCTTTTTCATGATGCGCTTATATTTGCGATCTGCATGGGACTGATAGCATCATTGGGTTTATATTTCGGCGCGGAATCCTTTGCGGGGAGGGCTGGAACCTCGTTTCGCATGATGCGAAAGAAAACCTTCTCGTATTTGCCGACGGGCAGAAGATGACATACGACCATCTCGTTTTCGCCGACGGCGCGTTAGGCTTCTCCTCGAGATATCAGAAGATAAAAAGCCGGAATATCGCGATGCAGATAGTTTTCAATCTCCCCGGAGAGGTGGGAGAAGACCGGATCCGCATCCATTTCGGTATGTCGCCCCGCGGCTACGGCTGGGAGAGCGTTTACGACGGAAAGGTCAATCTCGGCCTGACAGATCTCTTTTCTCCGAAGGAGGACTACCTCGAGCTCTTCCGGACATATGCCGGGAAACTCGGCTTTGACCCCGATGGCTGGGAGGTGAACGGGGCCTTCTGCCCGCG
>CADAHD010000087.1 GCA_902787595.1 uncultured Lachnospiraceae bacterium | reverse complement strand
GCGGCTGAAACTCATACTCCTCGGTACCCTCCCTCTTGAGTGCATCGATACGCTCCAGCATCTTCTTTGTACCTTTTTTCATCAGGTCCAGATTATCCATCAGATATTCCTCCTTGGGTATTATTAATGATTTTCATCAGGTCCGTCTTTCCGGTAAGAACACATAGCCTAATTATATGGCTCGGAGGCCATTTTTTCAATAAAAAAAAGGGGTCAGACCCCATGAACAGAATATGAACGAAAAGTTCATATCTTGTTCATGGGGTCTGACCCCTTTTAAAGCTTACTCTTGTGTCTTTAAATATTCGGCAGCGTCATCGGGGATATCGTCCAGGCTCTCGCTTCCGGTATCGACATCCAGGGGCGCCCTCTTGAACAGGATATCATACATTACAGGGATTATGAACAGGGTCATCAGTGTGGCGTAAGCCAGACCGCCTGCAATAACCAGAGCCATGCCGCGGCCCATCTGCGAAGCCATATCGTCGCCGATGATCAGATATGATTCCGCAAGTATGGTGGTAAGCGCCGTCATAAGTATGGGTCTCATACGGGTCTTGCCTGTAGCCACCAGAGCCGTGGTACGGTCCAGACCACCCTTGCGCAGCTGATTGGCATAATCCACGAACACGATACCGTTATTAACGACCGTACCCATCAGCACCACGATACCCAGTATGCTTATTACCGAAAGATTCTCATGCGCCACGAGCATCGCCAGGAAACCGCCGGTAAACGCCAGAGGCACGGTAAAGAGCACGATGAAGGGACTTAAGAGGCTCTGGAACTGCGCCACCATTACCAGGTAGACCATCAGAAGACCCAGCACCATTACCAGCGCCATCTGCTTGACCATGTTCATAACCGAATCATATTCACCGGCCAGTTCAATGGAGTATCCGGAAGGAAGCTTGTAATTATCCAGCAGCGGCTTAAGTTTTCTGGTAAGAAGGGTGGTATTGTATCCTTCACCCACGGAAGCGGTTACCGTCATATAACGGCTCTGGTTCTTTCGCCTGATGCTGTCGACCTCATCCCTGACTTCTACGCTTGCAAACTCGCTTAGCTTATGATCTTCATGGATAGTGTCATTATCTTCATCGACCTTTTCGACCGTAAAAGTATAATCCAGCAGATTCTCATAGGTAAGCGGATCGGTCTCGTCAACCACCACTATATCCATGTCTACGCCGTCCACTGTTATGGTCACCGCGCTCTTTGAATGTGTAAGCTTGCGGTTTATATCCTGATAGATCTGCACCACGCTCAGGCCCATGCCCATCGCTTTGTTCTTATCGATAGTCACATGAAGGGCTTTTCCTGCTTCCTCAAGCCCGTTGGATACATCTTCATAACCTTCGACACCTTTTACAATATCGCAGATCTCTCCGGTTATACGCGTCAGCTCATCAATATCGGATCCGTATACATTTATCGTAAGACCCGATCCTCCGGTCAGCGAATCCATCTCGGAAGACATATCCGACATCGTCATATCCAGACCCATATCGGTTCCTATGGCCTGTATCTCTTTTGTGATGCGCTTTATCTCTTCCTCGCCGGCATTCTCATCTTCCGTCATCATCATAAACGACATATGGCGGAATGCATCCGGATTGTCGCCGGCCTCCGATACCAGAAGCGCGCTGCCGTTGCCCATCATAACACCTATGGTTCCCAGGCCTTTTATCTGCAGCATGCGCTCGATAACCTTGTCCGTAGTCTCGTAAGCCTCTTCGCGTGTGTACTCCTCGGGATAGGTGATATCGGCCTGCAGCTGGTTCATGGTCATTTCGGGGATAACGACGATACCCATGCGCAGCACCATTACCACAGAGAATATCAACAGTCCCAGCGCTATGGCAATAGGAAGTATCTTAAATCTCAGGCAGAAACGCAGTGCCTTTTCGTACAGCACCATAACCTTATCAAAGAGAGGGTGCTCCTTGGGTTTGGAATTCTTTAGCAGTGTAAAGGCCGATGCCGGCACCACGGTCATTGCTATCAGCAGTGATGCCAGAAGGGTAAATACTATGGTCAGACACATGGGAGCAAGCAGATCGCGCACCAGGCCCGAAGTAAAGATCATAGGCAGGAACACGCAGACCGTGGTGAGCGTGGAAGCGATTATGGAGCCGGCCACCTGTCTGGTACCCTGTACAGCCGCGCGGGGCGCTTCAATGCCGTAACCTCGCAGACGGTAGATATTTTCCATTACCACGATGGAGTTATCCACGAGCATACCTATACCAAGAGCCAGACCCGACAGGGACAGCATATTCAGGGATATGCCCGAAAAATACATGCATATCAGTGCCGTAAGCACGGATACGGGGATACTGATCGCCACCACCAGGGTAGGCCTTACATCTTTTAGGAATATTGCCAGTATAACAACCGCCAGGATCGCGCCGATGATCATGGACTGCATAACGCTCTTTACGATAAGATCTATGTAATCGCCCATGTCCACCAGTGTAGTGACATGCAGACCGGGATTCGCCGCTGTCAGCTCTGCCGATGCTGCCTCTATGGTCTTTGAAAGATCGTTTGTACCGGCGGTGCTGCTCTTGAACACGGAAAGGATCACGGCTTTATCCGATCCCAGGCGCACATAGCTGTCCTTTGCATTATCGATCACGCTGATATCTGCTACATCGCCCAGCTTTATATCGCCTACCTTGTTGATATGCGTGAGCACGATATCCGAAAGCTCGTCAACCTCTTCGTAATTCTGGCCTATCTTGACCAGCCAGGAATTGTCCAGGGTATCATCAACATAGCCTGCAGGCATCTCAAAGTTCTGCGCATAGATCAGTCCGGTCAGGGTCTCCAGCGTAAGCAGCTTATCCGCATTGGCGGATTTCATTGCCTCGGCCTTCTGCTTGTCAAAATTCTTAAGCGCATCCTGATAATCACTCCAGCCGTCATCGATCTGTTTCTGCCCGTCTTCCAGCTGCTCTAAACCTTCTTTGAGCTGCTTTTCGCCGTCTTTGAGGGTGTCCCAGCCGCTGTCGATCTGCTTCTGCGCAGTTTCGAGCTGGTCCTCCGCTCCGTCAAGCTGGGCTTCCGCGCTCTCAAGCTGCGTCTTGCCAAAGGCCAGCTGCGCTTCCGCGCTGGCTATGGTCTCTGCCGCCTCGAGCTTGCCTTTCTCCAGTTCCTTATACGCCGTCTCCACCTGTTCTTCGGTAGTGGAGATAGTGCTCTTTAAGCCCTTTATGGTTGCTTCAACCGTGGCTATCTGCGTCTCCAGCGAAGTCTGCTGTTCCTCCAGCTCCTTTTTCTGACTCTCTAATGTTTCCTTCTGGGCCAGCAGCGGCTGTAGCTGCTTCATCTGCTCAAGACCGGTTTTCATCTGTTCCAGCGTCTGGACTGCTGTTTCATATTCTTCAGTCCCCGGAGTGAGCGTTGCGATATACAGCTCATAAGCTGCAATATTCTGCTCCAGCTCGGAAATGAGCTGATCTATATTATCCGCCGTAAGGCCCTGCGCCTCCGCGGCACTTATGGCATCCAGCGCTTCGTTTATCTTTGCCAGACCTTCCTTTACCTTTTTGAGGCCGCTCTTTAATAAGGGAAGCTGAGCCTCATCCATTGTAAGCTGTGTTTTTAAAGCCGCCAGCTGCGCAGAAGCCTGGTCCAGCTGATAACTCAGATCTGCCAGCTGCGCGTTGGATTCGTTCTTCTTATCGGCAAGCTCCTGCTCTGCGTTCGCTATATCGTTTTTGGAGTCGGCCAGCTCTTTCTTGCCGTCCTCGAGCTCTTTTTTGCCGTCTTCCAGTTCCTTCTGGGAATCATTCAGTTCCTTACGCCCGTCTTCCAGTTCCTTTTTTGAATCGTCCAGCTTCTGGCGATTCTCATCCAGAGTATCCTGTGAATCGTTCAGCTGCTTCTCTGCGTCATTCAACTGGTCCATGGCATCGGCAAAAGCGTCATCCACCGTGGCCAGGATGCGATCGTTAAGTTTATCTATCTTTTCCTCATTAAGCTCTACATGAACGCTTTTGTCGACCAGACCAAGCGTGGTTACCGAAGCAACGCCGTTCTGCTTTTCGTACTGGGGAGTGATATTATCACGGACATACTGCGACAGCTGCTCCATCTCCATGCCTTCCATACTCACCGCCAGATAAACGCTGGCCACCATATCGGTGCTTATCTCTATTATGGAAGGAGTTCCGGCATCATCCGGCAGATAGGGCTGAAGAGTATTTAGTGCGCTGGAAACCTTGACCATTGCGCTGTCCAGGTCCGTATCATCCGTAAACTCCAGCTGTACCATGCCGTAATTCTCATTACAGACGCTCATTACATTCTTTACGCCGTTTATCGTGCCCAGTGAAGCCTCCATGGGCGCGCAGATCTCGGCTTCGATCTTTTCCGAACTGGCTCCGGGATATGTGGTGATGACCATCAGATAAGGGAGGGAGATATTCGGAAGCAGGTCCAGCTGCATGTTTGTCATACTGACAACGCCCAGCACTATCGCTATTATCACGCAGACCAGAACCGTAAATGGTTTTTTTACACTGAATTTTTCCATGGACTGTTTTCCTCACTGATCGGGGGTAAAAAACAGGCATCCCGCAAGGATGCCCGAAAACGAATGCCCTTCTTTATGCGATCCCGATTGATATGTATTGGTTTGTCTACTCTAACAAATTGTCACATATTATATCATAATATTTTCATAGTGCAACGGAATTATCCGTTATTTTTGTGAACAAATCTTCACAATTATAGTAAATTTTCACAAATAACCCCCTCAAGTGTCAATAATATACTACTAGCTCTTCAATTGACTATGCCCATGATTTGTAGTATCGTACAAGCGCAGAAATAATTTTTTATAATTATAAGTAGAAAGGAATTCAAATATGGAAAACACGATGCTTGAAAAAGGCCCTATTACGGACCAGCTGCTCGAAACCATGGATAAGTATTTCCGTGCAGCCAACTATCTGTCTGCAGGCCAGCTTTATCTTTTGGAGAATCCCCTCTTAAAGAAGCCCCTTACCGCAGACATGGTAAAAAAGAAGATCGTAGGCCACTGGGGTACAGTACCCGGCCAGAACTTCATCTTCACTCACTGCAACCGCGTCATCAAACGCTATGATCTGGACATGATACTTCTTTCCGGTCCCGGACACGGCGGAAACTTCTTCATTGCAAACGATTATATTGACGGCTCCTACAGCGAGATCTATCCCAATATCTCCCAGGACGAAGCCGGCATGCAGAAACTTTTCAAGCAGTTTTCTTTCCCCGGCGGAGTTCCCAGCCACTGTGCTCCCGAAACTCCCGGTTCCATACATGAAGGCGGCGAGCTTGGTTACTCGATCGCTCACGGCTGCGGCGCTATCTTTGATAACCCCGATCTGATCGCTACCGTAGTGGTAGGCGACGGCGAGGCAGAGACCGGCCCTCTGGCTACTTCATGGCAGTGCAACAAATTCATCAATCCCGTAGATGACGGTGCACTTCTTCCCATCCTTCACCTGAATGGTTACAAGATCGCAAACCCTACCATCTTCGGACGTCTTTCCAAACAGGAACTGACCGATTTCTTCCACGGCAACGGCTGGGAGCCTTACTTCGTAGAAGGCGACGAGCCCATGGCTATGCACCGTATAATGGCAGAGACCATGGATATCGTTATCGAGAAGATCAAGGATATCCAGAAGCATGCACGTGAGACAAAGGACGCTACCCGTCCCGTATGGCCTATGATCGTTCTGCGTACACCCAAGGGCTGGACAGGTCCCAAGGTAGTAGACGGCAACCGTATCGAAGGCAACTTCCTGGCTCACCAGGTACCCATCATGATGGACAAGCCCGAGCATCTCGGAATGCTGGAAGAGTGGCTGCGCAGCTATCATGCAGAAGAGCTCTTCGATGAGAACGGAAAGATCCTGCCCGAGATAGCAGCTCTGGCTCCTACCGGCGACAGAAGACTGGGTATGAACCCTCACGCTAACGGCGGTAAGCTGCTGCGCGACCTGCGTCTGCCTGATTTCCGCAGCTATGCTTTCGATACCGGTGTACACGGTTCAAAAGACAGCCAGGATACCGCAAACCTTTCAAATTATATCCGCGATATATTCAAACTGAATGCAGAAGCAAAGAACTTCCGTATCTTCTCACCCGATGAGAACAATTCAAACCGCTTCACTTCAGTATTCGAAGTAGAGAACAGAGACTGGAACGCAGAACAGAGCGAGATGGATGATCACCTTTCACGCTTCGGCCGTGTAATGGACTCCATGCTTTCCGAGCATATGTGCGAAGGCTGGCTGGAGGGATACCTCCTTACCGGACGTCACGGTTTCTTCAATACCTACGAAGCATTCTCACGTATTATCGATTCCATGGGCGCTCAGCATGCCAAGTGGCTTAAGGTCTGCAACCAGCTGCCCTGGAGAGAGGAGATCGCATCCCTCAACCTCCTTATGTGCTCCACCGTATGGCAGCAGGACCACAACGGATTCACACATCAGGATCCCGGCTTCATGGACCACATCGCAAACAAGAAGGCAGACGTTGTCCGTATCTACCTTCCCGCAGACACCAACTGCCTGCTTTCAACAATGGATCACTGCTTAAGAAGCCGCAACTATGTTAACGTTATCATTGCTTCCAAGCATCCCCGTCCCCAGTGGCTCTCAATGCCCGAAGCAGTTAAGCACTGCACACAGGGTATCAGCATCTGGGATTGGGCTTCCAACGATCAGGGACAGGAACCCGACATCGTATTTGCAAGCGCAGGCGAGACCCCTACCATGGAAGCTCTTGCTGCAGTATCCATCTTAAGAAAGGAACTGCCCGAGTTAAAGATCCGCTTCATCAACGTGATCGACCTGTTCAAGCTGGTTCCCCAGACTGAGCATCCTCACGGTCTGTCCGATGCGGAATACGATATGCTCTTCACTACCAACAAACCCGTGATCTTCAACTTCCACGGCTATGCAACACTGGTACACGAGCTTACCTATCGTCGTCACAACAACCGTCTGATGCATGTTCGCGGTTACAAGGAAGAGGGTACCATCACTACAGCCTTCGATGTACGCGTACAGAACGATATCGACCGTTTCCACCTGGTACAGGATGCGCTTAAGTTCCTGCCCCAGCTTGGCAACAAGGGCGCATATCTCTATCAGAAGATGAGCGACAAGCTGGTTGAGCACAAGCAGCACATCAGCGATTACGGCGTAGACCTTCCCGAAGTAGTAAACTGGAAGTGGGAAGACCTGCACTGATCCCAAAAAATATGCACATATAAAAAAGGAACGGCAGCCCAAAAGGCTGCTGTTTCTTTATGCCCCGGGGGACGGTCATCATCCCGTGATAGGACTGCCGGCTGTATATCTCTTTATGCTCTATATGCAGGCAGGTCACTTGCGCCTGTTTCGTTTGACTATATTGCACCTAAAAACGCCTTCCGACAACTATCGGAAGGCGTTTAATTGCGGTTTTACGAAAATACAATTATGACTTAACCCATGGTTGTTTTGGGAAATGATACTACCCACTCAGGTCCTATGAAATTCTGTCCCTTTGGAGTTATCAGATAAGTACGCTCCTTACCTTTGACTTTTTTGATCCCTATATCACTTTTTGTTACTTTTGTCCATTGTTTGTATGTATCATTGTCTATTGTAGCGGGCTGAGATTCTTCAAGTCGTACACGGAAATGAGAGAAACTCTGGAATGTTCCGATAATCCAGCCACGATATAAAGCAAACTCCATTAATTCATCTCTTTCCGCAAACGCCTGTGCATCAATAGGCAGTATTGTAAATGTAACACCGTTTTCCTTTTTCTTTGACACTTTATTTACCTGCTTAACAGCTTTTTTTAACTGAGAAAGCGCTTTGCCCTTTATTCCAAGCTTCTTGGCATTGCCGGACTTAACACTGAAAGTAGCAGTAAAATAGGCATCGGAAGAAGCATTCTTATTCTTCTTGGCAACAAATTTAACCTTTATAACATCACTAGCAGTTAATCCGGTACCGCTTATGGTCGTTAAATTATTTACAATAGTATACAATCCGCTGGATTTAATACTTGCCCCCAGATCATCAACAGGCTTTATTTTCCTTGCCCTGTAGCTTATTGACGAACGATAACTAATAACAGTAGAAACATCATATTCTTTACCCATTACAGTAGCTTTGTCCGTAATGGTATAATTATGATTAACAAAAGCGCCTTTGTAAACCGTTTTTACCGGAGTAAGCGAAGTAGCTGTGGTAATCTCATACTCACCTGCATCCTCAAATTG